>NZ_RCSQ01000136.1:0-39736 GCF_004103255.1 Pseudoalteromonas sp. PS5 | reverse complement strand
AAAAAATATGGCACTAGAGCAAGATATTGCCAACCTCATCGAGGCATCCAATGACCTCACTGCAACCGTCGATAATAAAATTCAAGATATTACGGCGACCTTAAATAACAGCGTGCTTGATGCCAAAAATAAAGTGAATGCAGAGCTGGGTCAAATAGACCAAAGGTTTGACTCTGCTCGTAAGAGTCAGTCTCATTTTCGTGTGACTAAAAACCAAGCATTAATTCCCAATGAAGCAGGGACTTTTCCACTCTTCTGGAGTGGCGGTTATGTCAAAGAGGCGAGATTCTTAGAAACGGTGACTACCGGAGTAGAAGCAGATCAACGCACACCACTTGCCAGAGAATTTCTACGTGCTATCAACTCTGATACCAAATACTTCGCTCAGAGCTTTAATATTTGGGAACTAGAATATTACCCAAATCGCCGGGGCGAAAGCGCGCATCAATTTGCTTACTTAATGTACCAGTACTTCAGAGCACCTACCGTTGTTACAGCAGCAGCGGTTGTGAAACATATTCGAGGGACAGTACCAAACAATTGGTGGTGTGAAGGCTTAGAAGCAAATCAAGAAGCAAAACTTTGCGGGAAGGTCATGAGTTTTGGTCGAAATAGATATGGCCATTGTCACCCTTATGTTCATGGTGAAGGTAAACCTGAGGATGAAACTGGCGTGATTCAAATTGCCCTTCCTGCCGTTGTGACAGGAGAAGTACCTTTGGATGATTGGGGACAATTCGCCTATTTGGGTGACGCTACACAAAATGCTTACGATTAAGGAGAATAAAAATGGCAAAACTAACAGTAAATAACCAAGTTGTTGATAAGTTCTATGACCCTAGTACCCAACATTTTGTAACTCAGGAGTTTGTTGAAGACACATTTGGCGTGGGAGCAACATTCACATTAGAGCTGAGTGAAGACGAGGCTGCGCTAAAGAGCAAGCAATCTGCTCGTGAGAAAATAGCGCAACAGGTTGCAGACACTGACACACTACTAGGCACAACAGCAGACACGACACAGCTATTGCTAAACGAGCTGAGCAGTTTAGTGACTTCGCTTAGCACCGCGCAGTCACTGGAAGATGTGCGAGCTTCAGTGAGTGGACTGAAAGAAAAAATTGGTCATATTCACACCGATGTGCAATCAGGAAGATTAGCTTTTCCATATCAAGTTAAAGGTGAAGCGCAAGTAATGCAGGAAATTACTGAGCGAGCCAATGGCGTGAGTCAAGCACTACAAACGCGTGGGCGATAACACATTAATTGCACTCGGCAGGTTATTGTTGAGTGCTGTTTTCAAAGCATTGGGTTCCTTATGTCTTTAATCAATTTTAGTGCCGTTGATCTTGGCCAACTACCGGCATCTGATTTACTTGCACCGATCCAATTTGACACTTTATACAATGAATTCAAGCAAGCACTAGCAGCGGCTTGCCCTGATCTTGGCGAGCCCTTGCCAAGCGACCCATTAGCGAAGTTGATGGAGGTGTTTGCTTATCGAGAGTTGCTCTTACGTCAGCAAATGAATGAGGGCGCGCAGCAAGTGTTGCTGGCAAAAGCAACGAGCAGTGAACTTGATTATCTAGGCAATCGCTTTTTAGTCACTCGTGAAGTCGATGAAAGTGATGCTCGTTTTCGTGAGCGGATCCGGCTGGCACTTGAAGGATTTAGCACCGCAGGGCCAATTGGCGCATATTGTTTTCATGCGTTTAAAGCACTGCCTCAAGTAAAAGATGTTTTTGTGGAGTCCCCCGAATTTGCGCTGCTGCAAGTCGAACCGCCATTATCAGAGCTCGTTCCAGCGCAAACGAGATTGCTGCACTGTACCCATGCCGCTCGACTTCAAGACGCAGCGCCAGGGGATGTGGCGATAACGGTGCTCACAGATAGCGGTAATGGCATACCCAGCCAAGACGAAATAACAGCGATAACAGACTATTTATTCCAAGAAGAAATTAGGCCATTGACCGATAGACCAAGGATACTCGCGGCTGAGGTAAAGGAATTTACGCTTCATGCCAAACTTTATTTATATCCCGGCCCTGATGAGCAAAAAGTCAAAACGTTGGTCGAGCAGAGCGTGAAGCAGTGGTTGCAGGCGCATCATAAGCTTAATCACGATATTCGTATGTCTGGACTGTATGGCGCATTACATCAAACGGGCGTGCAACGTGTTGAGCTGGTCTCGCCAACCGAAGATATTATCAATGCGCCTTGGCAGGCAGCGTATTGTACGAAAGTGGAGGTAGAAATTGCAGGACGAGATATTTAATACCTTACTACCACATACGAGCACACCACTTGAGCACGGGCTGGCAAAAGCGTTACGCAAAGTCTCTAAAACCCCAGTACCGCTCGGTAGTTTATGGGATCCTTGGCGGTGCCCTGAGCACTTTTTACCTTGGCTTGCCGATGCGCTCAGTGTGGACTTTTGGGACAGTACTTGGCCTGCTGAGATCAAACGTAAAATCATCGCCAATAGCGTGCCAGATCACCGTATCAAAGGGACAGTCAGTGCAATCAAAAGCGCGCTTTCCACGTTAGCGGCAAAAGTTGAGCTAAAAGAGTGGTGGCAACAAGACAATCCCAGTGACTTTCTGCCCCATTCGGCGCAGATAATCGCATTGGCAGCGCAAAACTTAGACCCAGCAGGCAATACGCTGCTCACGCCAAAATTACAGGCGCAGCTATGGCAAGCGGTGGTGATGACCAAACCATGTCGCAGCCAAATCAGCCTGAGCGTCGGGGTACAGCAAAGTGCCAGCTTGCTCGTTACGTCGCTAAGTCAATCGCTAAGCCTACAACGTAGCTGGATGCCCCAACATGCTGATAATGTTGAGAATATGACTTCGCTTGTGGTTGCCACGACATCAGCTTCACGCAGTATGGCCAAAGTATCAGGTAAGGTAAGTTCAGATCTTACCTCCGCGTCGAATATTTTTATCCAAACAGCACCTTTTGCCATCCAAATGCAGCGCCAACAATTTTATTGCTACTAAGGCCTTTGCTACTTGCGTTTTGTTTTCCTGAGTGTGTTTTGGTCGCGGTGCTCGACCTGCCGCCAAGTGATCTAAGTAAAAGTTTAGCAACAATAAACCAAGCTTACTCAGATGAACAAAAGCAAACTTGAAAGATAAGCAAACCCTAATCTTTAAGGAATGATTTATGGAACACTTTACGCCGCTTATCACGCAGGCGGGATTAAATGCGGCCGTTAATGCCAAGACCAATGGCTTTACCATTGATATAAGTGCCATTGCGGTGGGGACGGCTGGCTATACACCTTTACGTAGCCAAACTCAGTTGCAACAAGAAAAAAACCGCGTTGTGATTGCTGGTGGGCAGGTTGTGGGAGATGGTCAATTTCATCTTACCGGTCATTTTCAGGACGATGAAGAGTATGCGGTGCGAGAGGTCGGGTTTTACCTTGCCGATGGCACCTTGTTCGCAGTGTGGTCTCACCCCCAAAACGTACTATTTTATCAAACACCTATCGCACAAATTATTCAAGGATTTGACTTGTTGCTCAGCGCTTTGCCAGCAGAGGCGATCACGATTAACACGACCGGCGACTTAAGGCTTTTTTATGCGGCAGAATTTCTCGACATGCTCATGGCACAAACCCAGCAAATTAATGCACATATTCAAGCCAACCACAGGCAAATTCAATTCAACGACAGATTACTACAGCTAGGAGTGTAAAATGGCCGACTATCAGCCAATGACATTAGAGCAGCGCATCGGCGCACTGCAAGCCGAAAACGGCAAACTAATAGATTCAAATAATGCCCTGACCCAAACCGTGGTGGGTAAAATGGGGGAGATTAACCATGCGCTGAGTGACGCGCAGCAAGATGTTAATGAAGCGATTGCTCGCGTAGAGTCCAAAACCGATCAAGCGATCCTTAATTTTGCAGATAGCCATTCGGATATAAACATCAGTTATTACGATCAAATCGCTCATTCAAAGGCTTCACTAGAAATAACACCGGATCCAGAAGATGAATCGCGCTCTGAGTGGATGTTAGTGCCAACGACGAGCATTGGTTACCATATTTATCCAACCGTCGGTGCACTTACTAAAGTTCATCTCGCTCATGGGTACTCATACGCGCCGGGGCACAGTGAAACACCACAATATGAACGTGACTGGAGCATTACTTATTTGCAGTTTGTGTTTGCAAACTCATCGGCAACTAGTGCGCAAATTAATGAGCAACTAAGTGCGTCAACGCTTGATTTAACCCGCTTTGGTGGTTGGTGGAATGGTTCATCAACGGGCACTATTCCGGTGTTAAAACTTGATCAGCACCACCCATATTCTCGATTGTTTGTCAGGTTTGTTAACCATACTTTTCATGTGGCTAATACTTCAAATCCACCACAAAACATCGTTGAGTTTGGCGGTAATGCAACATTTGCCGTAGACCGTGTAATTAACTATCCAAAAATTAAGGGGTAATGATGCAAGAGCAAATTCCTTCACAGCACGACCATTTAGCGACACTCGCATATTTAGACAAGCAAGTAAAGCGGGGGCAAATTGCCAGAGAAGTCGCAGACGCAGACTCTATTGCTGGTACTACATCAGACACCAGCCACCTTTTATTGGTTGAGCTTATTACATTGATTGATGGCTTGAGTAAAGCAACCACATTGGCAGAGATGCGCGCGGTGGCATCACAAGGTCAAACGCGTCTAGGCACATTGGCGAATAAAGTACTAAACCGTGAAATTCAATTTCCCTATCAAGGTAAAAACATTGAGCGTGTATATCAAGAGATAGCAGCGCGCGCGACAGGCGTAACCACCATACTTACTTCTTCAGAATAAGGCTTTTTATGGCAAATCAAACCATTGATCTTACGACTTTGCCTGCGCCTAACATCCTCGAACCACTTGACTTTGAAAGCCTATTTCAAGCGCGTAAACAGCGCTTTATTGAGCTTGCTCCTGAGTATAGCGATGCGTTAACACTAGAAAGCTCGCCGCTGGCGATATGTTTGCAAGTGGAAAGCTATCGTGAGTTATTGCTAAGACAGCGTGTTAATGAGGCCGCAGCGGCAAATTTACTTGCCACCAGCAAAGGGGCAGATCTTGAGCATCTTGGGGCATTTTATGGGGTATCGCGGTTGCCTAATGAGCAAGACGAAACACTTAGAATGCGTATTCGTAATAGCACCATCGCGTCAAGCACCGCAGGCAGCGCAGCGCATTATCGTCATCAAGCCATTGAAGCGGCACCGGGGTTAATCAAGGACGTATCGGTACAAAGCCCAGGGGATGGGCTGGTGGTTGTCACGGTACTGGCAAAGTTGGACGCTGACGCCGAGCAGGTGTTAGCGCAAGTTAAAAAGCGCCTGTTTGATGACTCAGTAAAAATGTTAACCGATACCTTAGAGGTCAACTTGGCAGAGCCGGTGTTGGTTGAGGTGAACGCAGAGCTATACCTAAACACCCATGCCTCGGAGCTGATTGTCGATAAGTTAAAGCACACGCTACAAGAAAAATGGCTGCAAGCCACGACGCTTGGTTGGGACTTAACGCCAAGCTGGTTACATGCTCAGCTTCATGGCACAGGGGTGCGACATATCGAGCTATTAACACCCACACAGTTAATTGATGTGGCCGCGCACCAATATGTGATCCCAAGTGCTATCTCGCTTGTGCTAAAGCGGGGGTAATATGACCTTATTACCCCCTAATCACACCGAGCTTCAGCAACGTATACAGCAAAGTGTGACGGTGAGCGACGACATTGACCCGGGCATTTCATCTCTTTCTGGGTTTAAGGCAGAGCCACACATTAATTTGTTAATGTGGCTCGTATGGGAATATGGCTTAGAAGCTATTTTGCCATACTCTCAAGACCTACGAGAAACCCTCAAGCAAGGCTTGGTTTGGCAGCGCCTGCGTGGCACTCCTAAAAGCCTAGACATGGCGCTGAACTGGCTTAATTTTGAAGATGCCGAGTTAGAGCTTACGCCTCCGGGTCGTCATTTTTATCGCTATCAACTCAGCGCTGGAAAAATCCCCGGTGACAAAGCCTTTAAAGATATTCATCAGTTGCTTGGGTTATCTGCGCCCGTCAGAGCTAAGCTCTCGCGAGTCTATCATGATTATGATGTGCGAGAGCTGCGATTATCCACGGGCGCATTTGGCCAACTGTTGTCGGATGTCTCTGGAGTGGCATTTTATGATGGTGAGCAGGTCTTGTGTAAAGCCAGTTTTGGTCGGCGTCATCAGCACGGTGTCGCACCCGGGCAGATCAACGCTGCAACACAGTTGAGCCGCACCCATAGCCAGCGCAACCACTACTTTAGCGCCAAGCGTTTGAGTGCATATAAGCTTAGCGACAAAGACCCGTCACGCCTGCCTGTAAGCACAGCAAGAGTGCGGCTTTTATCATCGCATCGAGTGTGGTCAACACGCTCGTGGCAAGGCAAATGGCAACAGCGCTGGGTAAAAGCAGATAACCTGACGGGCAGGCCACTTAGCGCCACTATCAAACACTGGCAACATCGGCAGATGATGCCGTTATCCACTTCCATTGCTACCACAGGGCGGCTCAATGTTCACTGTAGTCATTTTGAGGTAGTACTTCCCGAATAAACGGAATAAACAATGCAATCTTCACACTTTGCCCCTGTTGTATGGACTACACAGGGGCTTGCTAAGTTGACTGAAGCCATAGAGCAAGGACAGCCTTTTACGCTCACACACCTGTCAGCAGGTAGCAGCGGCTACCGTCCTTCTGAGGGGCAGACGCAACTGCAACAACAACAGCAAAAAGTACCTATTTTACAAGCCGAGCAGTTAACCACCACGCAAGTCCGCTTTAGTGCCGTATTTGAAGGAGAGGCCGAATACCCAGTAAAAGAGCTGGGGGTGTGGTCTGATAACACACTTGTTGCGGTGCATAGCGCCAATGGTGAGGTGCTCAATCACAAAAGCAAAGACGTAGCCTGGCTTGAGATAATCTCGCTTAACCTCGCAGCGCTGCCTTCACAGCAAGTTAGTTTTGCAACTGGGGTGCTCAACACCAATATTTTTATGGCAAAAGAGCTGGCGACGTCTGTTTATGCACATCTGAGACAGGGTAAAAGCCTAATTCAACAAGCCAATCAAACTCTGCAACTGGCGATGCGCCTAAGAAAAGCAAACATAGGATAATACATGACCATAGAAGCACAACTCGCTCAGTTGCAACAGGCCGCAACGGAGCAAACCGAAGCAAGTGTTCAACTTGCCAATAATATCACCGAAGGCCTACAAGAAATCGATCAGGTTAAGCAAGATATTGCAAAAACCTATCAAACGGTTAATCAGAACAACCAAGCGCTGAATGATTGGCAAACTCAGTCAGGCAGCGTCAACCTTAAAGACCTAAACGGCAACAGCCACACACTGCCAACCCTAAAATCACTCGTTGCAGATGCACAAAGCGTTAACCCAAATCCTCATGTAATGACCAAAGCCCAATTTGACGCACTGCGCGATATGCGTAAACAGCAATATGCAGGCAGTGGGTTTGTGGAGTGGGGTAAGCATTATATTTCTAACAATGAAAAGCTGGTCAATGAAGGGATGAACACGCTTGAAGCACTCAGTAATATGATTGCGTTAGGTAGAAACACTAATATTGTATCGTTTGGCAACTCCAGAGTCGGTATGCCATTAGTTGTGATTAATGGTGTTGTCATCAAGATTGAGTGTTTAAATTTCGAAAATGATGGTAGAAACAACATTTTATTCCCTGATGCCCCCGATGGAACCAAAACCTATGACTCAGCAACTGGCACCGTAACCCAGCATAATAATGCTGAAGCCGCATTTGCAGCAGAAACTGAGACCAATAAGGTGATCACCTCTCGTAAAGACTTAGTATTTCTAGAGGCTTGGCATGAGAAAATAGCGGATAAAGACGTCGTGTACCCGCTCGGCAATGTGCAATATGGCGCAAGTAGCTATAAGGGCATTGCCCTTCGCAATAACCTCGTTGCTCAGGGGTACTCCGCATTTGGTGAATGGGATAGCGCAACCAAAGGGTATGGCATTAAGTGGTCATCGCTAACAGAGGCGCAAAAGGCTATTTTCCTTGGAGAGCCTGAGCATAATATTTACTACGACCCAAAAGCCAAAGCGTATATTCAGGTTAGATATCGAATTAGGGTTATTGAGGGAGTTGGGAACGATTGGAGAGCAATAAGAACTCATGTTGAAGGCGTTCTATGTTATGACGTACATCATCGTATCGGAAAGCAAGGCATCAAAGCAGCAGCCAATTCATATGTTCCTCATAGTACATCAAATGGTTTCTTTTCATCGAAAAGCGCTTACTCTCTTTTAAAAAGCGATCTTGGTGTATTCCATGCAGTTGAAGGTATAAATAACAATAAATTTGGTCACAATGGATTGTGTTATGCTTTACCAATCGCCCTAGTACAGCGTTTAAACCAAGGGGCATATCACCCCAGCTATAACCCGATGGGAACAACACAATATACGATGACGGGTGTACGTAATTATCACTGGCATGAGCTACCCACATCTTTGCGTATGAGCACATTAGGGTGTTTTGTCCAGCCAACAGAAACAAGCATCGGAAAGCACCCAGGCATGGGATATATTGGTGGTCATGGCCATTCAAGAGCGGATCAATACAAATACCACGATGCCATCTACGCAGGCCAAGTTGAAGATTTGCGCCTAAGTGCGAAAAAGCAAGGTGTTAACGCGTTACTTGAAGAAACTATGCGTAAAGCGGTTGCGGGGACACTTCGTGGTAAGGGGAAAATTCCATTCACTAAATCAGCTGTCGCTCTTGGTACAATAGTTAAATCAAATACGGCAATTTATAACGACATCAGCAAACGGATACAATTCAATTGTCAGTCTTCGACATGGCCGACTTCCTTTGGCGTGGATAGGACCGATTTATTAACTTTGGTCACCGATTCATTGTGTACGTATTTTCTTGGTGATAATGGTGGTGTTTATAAGATTAATGGAGGAGGTATACATTACGGTGATATTTATCGAGATAGTGGTAATGGTTTCTATATTGGTTCGGATAACCGAGTTGATGAGTTTAATTCGCTTTTTCCAGATGGCACAACACTAATTGTAATTCAGACGACACTGCTTGGCGCAGAATTTGACTCACTCCCTTGGGTCGATATCATCGGCCACCCTGAAAACATCGCGGCTACCTTCCCCGATGGTGTGGTTGGGCAGTGGATACCCACAATCCCAGATGGCACAAGTAAAAGTTATCAATTAAATAAAAAAGCAGTGTCAACGTCGCCAACTCTCTATGTAACTGAAGATAATGGCAGTACATGGACCCAAACGGATTCAACAATTCATCCTTATGCAAATATTCGCAATGTAGCCCCCTCTGCTGGAAAAGTTGAACTATGGTGTTACGAGGCAAAAGCTAAGTTCACAGAAGCAGCATCACTTTCAAAGCTGTTAAATATGTCATCTGATATTTGGAGTGGCAACTATTCTCAGTCATATTTAGGTAATCGGCTAAAAGAAAGTTTAATAGATAAAAGTGGGGGGGCGGACAGGGATAACCCAAGAGGATATTACAAGCTGGACTACAAAAATATGGATGGCATGCAGATCAGCACTCGAGTTGAGCATCAGCCTAAACATACTCCCATTACTGGCTTATCACCGAACACCGAGGCTGTTAAAACAATGTACTCGATAGTTGAGAAAAGTGGATTGATGTACCTTCAGCTTAATGGCGCTGAACTTAAATACCAATATAAAGAGGTGCTACCAGTTAACTCGAGCATTTTGCAGGCTTACAGTAAAGGCAAGCTATATCATTTTGTGGTTGGTGCATTCAAAGGACTAGTGGTGCAATTGCTTATGGACGTAACTTGCATAATGGAAGAGAAGTGTTACTTAAACAGCGAAGGTGAAATTGTCAGCTTCACAACTGGCAACGTAATCGGTATTGCATCAAGTGCAAAAGGCTCTTGGGGCGACGACCAAACCATCCCTATCATCAACGGTGAAAATACCAAAACCGACCTTAACGGCAACACCGTCAAAGTGTTCTGCCATCACACCCTATTCCCAATAGGCATTGCACACAATGGATAAGGAGCATGCGATGAACACAGAAGTGGATAACTTCAGCGCAGATGCAGTAGAGGCATCAACAGTGGGCTATGCAGACGTGCAAACAAAAATCATGCTGCGTCACCCTCAAGAGCAGATTGACGAAGCGCTACGACTTGCCATTTTGCAAGAAGAAGCTGCATATCGTGAGGCACATGCCGCGTGGCAGAGTGCAATGACAGAAGTGCAAGCACAAATAGCAGAGGCGCAAGCGCACAATGCCGCTAATCCAGATGAACTAAGGCCAGTACCGCCGCTACCTGCGGAGCCGATGCTGGACTTGCAAGCGAGAAGAGCGTGCTATCGTGCTGCGCATGTGGAGGTGGATTTAGCACTAAGTACTGAAACCAAAGATGCACACATTGAGTACGACGACGACGCGCTTGTGGCTTATCACCACCCAGCCACAGTGTCGCACACCGCACAGCAACTAGCAGATACCAAGCGCGAGCGTTTTAAAAGCCAGCGCGCTGCCAACGTGTCGTCAATTACCGTTGAAGTTGACGGCTTAACCTTTGACGGTGATGAGCAAAGCCAGCAGCGCATGGTTCGAGCCATCCTCTTGATGACAGAAAACGACACGCAGCGCTGGGTGCTTGCCAATAACACTGTGGCTGATGTCACCAAAGCACAGCTTACGCAGGCTTGCTTACTTGCGGCTACACAGCAATCCGACCTGTGGATTGAATCTAACTAAACCTCTACTTTCTCACCGAGCTTAATTTTTAGCTCGGTTTCATTTCTGTAAGGAGTATTCCTTGGCCACTTTAACACAACAAGGCCGCAAGGCGCTTGCGCGGCTTTTGAGCCAGCAAGCTATTTATTTGGCATGGGGTAAAGGCGACCCAAGCTGGGACGACACCTTGTCGCCAACCCCAACCAATACCACTCAACTCACCAGTCTTATTGGTTATCGCAAGGCAAAGCAAATTCGCTTTTGTGAACCTGATGAGCAAGGGGAGATCCAAGTGCCTAGCGGCAAGTTCAGCTTGACCGACACGCCCAGCCAGCATCTGTATTGCCAGTTTACCTATGACTTTGAAGATGGCTTAGGTGAGCATATTCGCGAGCTGGGCTTAATGCTGGGCACAACAGCAAAAGCCAATGTGCCCGCAGGCAAGTATTACCTCGCACCCGACGAAGTGGCGCAGCCCGGCGAGCTCATTTTATTAGAGCATCGCACGGCGTTATTTCGCGACCAAGGGGTACGCGAGACCTTTGAGTTTGTGATCAGTTTTTAAGAAGAAGGCAATGATAAAAGATTATTACCAACAATTTGATCCCGCCAAACAATATAGTCAGCTGTTGTTTCGGGCAAGCAAAGGCTTACAAAGCCGTGAGCTAAACGATTTACAGCTACAGTCTCAGCACCATGTAAAAGGCATTGCTGATGTCTTGATGAAAGATGGCGATGTAGTAAAAGGTGGTGATGTTGTCGTCGATAACACCCAGCAGCGTGCGACCATAGGGGCATCGTCGGTGTATTTACAAGGTGCGGTGCATGATGTGCCAACGGCGCAGCTTGCCATTAGGCTCGATAAATTAGAAGTTGTCGGGGTGTGGCTGGCAAAGTCTGTTGTTACTGAGCTTCACGACCCCGCGCTTAGAGATCCTGCCATTGGCGCCCACAACTTTGATGAGGCCGGTGCAGCGCGGTTAAAAATATCGGGAGTATGGGGACTAAGCGATAGCCTTGACTACCCTGACAGTGACTTTTTCCCTGTTTATCAGATAGATCACGGCACGCTAATTGTTAAGCAGCCGCCACCGCAGCTCGACTCCATCACCAGTGCCCTTGCCCGTTACGACCGCGAGTCGAATGGTGGCAGTTATGTAGTCAGTGGTTTAAATGTCAGTTATCGCCAGACAAGTGCAACCCACCAGCATTTTAATGTGCAAGAAGGTAAAGCCCATATTAATGGCTATGAAATCGCATTTAACACCGCATTACCAGTTGCACTGGCCAATGATCCTGATGTGCGTGAGGTGATCAATGAACCGAGCCGGTTTATTGCCAATGATCAAGGAAAAATGCGTATCGATCTGGACTTTGCGCCGGTTCAGCGTATTGATCAAGTAACCGCAGAGGTGAAAAAGCGCACTGAACTTACCCGAGGACATGCACAGACCGGACAAAACACCGACCCATTTGATGATGACTCGGTGATTGAGATTATGGCTATTTCACAAAATGGTGTGGAATACCGCCAAGGTATCGACTTTATTTTCGTCCGTAATCACATTAGCTGGCGTGAAGGCGGAGATAAACCCGCCTCAGGCACAACGTACGATGTGATTTATACATACCGCCGCGCGGTGGAGGTCAATGCAGATGAAACTGGATTTTGGCTTGAACAGCATTTAAATGATGCCGAAGAAGTGCTGGAAAATGGCCTGATCGTGGTGGATTACCACTGGTATATGCCGCGCATTGATTTATTGGTGTTAACACCAAGTGGTAGCGTTGAGCGGATCAAAGGCGCACCAGATAGAATTAACCCGCAAGCGCCTTTGGTGCCTCATCAGCATTTGGGTCTTGCACAAGTGCATCAGCACTGGGGTAGCACACCACCGCAAATTCAAAATATTGCAATTGAAGCCGTACAAATGACCGATTTGGCACTGATGCAGCAGCAAATATCCGATTTGTATCAGTTATTGGCTATTGAGCGGCTTCGTAACGACACTACGGCGCAAACGCCTGCCAGCAAATATGGGGTGTTTGTTGATCCGTTTTTAGATGATGACATGCGTGATGTGGGGCTAAGCCAAAGTGGCTCTATAGTGGATGGTGAATTGATGTTACCGATGAGCGCTGATGTCACCCAGCTGGCGCAAACACAGACCCTGTCGTTACCATTTGAACTTGAAGATGTGTTGGTACAAGAGAGTCGTACAGGGGAGATGAAAATCAACCCTTACATGGCATTTGAGCCTATTCCTGCGGACGTCACCTTAACCCCCAGTGTTGACCACTGGACACAAACTCAAACGCAATGGACAAGCCCTATTACACGCCGCTTAACTCAAGGTGGGGGGCGCGTACGCCGTGTTGTTGAACATACCACAACCGAGCGAGTGGGAGTGAGACGTCAACAAGCTGAGTTTTTGCGTTCTCGTTGGGTTGATTTTGCTATCTCAGGGTTTGACTCTGGTGAGCAACTTGACTCTTTACTGTTTGATGGGATTGAAATTATTTCAGAGGTACAAGCATGATCCAAGCAAATACGCGCGGTGAGTTAACTGGTCGATTTAAAGTACCAAATAACGTGCCCGCAGGTACTAAGTTGGTGCGCTTTATAGGTAAGCAAGGCTCCGCAGGCAGCGCCAGCTATACCGGTAGCGGCATCATAGAAGTCGAAACGCTACGCCGCGTCAATAACATTATTACTCAGCGCTTTGACCCACTTGCACAAACCTTTATTTTGGAGCAATCACGCTTTATTGCGGGGGTTGAACTGTGGTTTACCGCCAAAGGGCCAGAAGCCGTTGAAGTACAAATTCGTGAAGTGGTACAAGGTATTCCTACCCAAACTGTGCTGGCCAGTAGCAAGATAAATAGCGATGAGATAAAGCTAAATGATAGGCCAACGCCTTTTACCTTTACGCCAACTTTTTTAAATGCAGATCAAGAATATGCGTTGGTTGTGCTCACCGATGGTGCTGAGCATAGTGTGGCGATTGCTGAGCTGGGCAAGCTTGACCAAGGGCATAACTGGGTTACGTCACAGCCTTATCAGGTTGGGGTGCTGTTGTCTTCAAGTAACGCAAGTACGTGGACGCCACACCAAGATAAAGATCTCACCTTTAGGTTAAAAGCCGCTAAGTTTACTGCGCCAAGCTTACGTGTGGAGTTAGGCTCTGTGGATGTTGAACAAGTAACCGATTTAATGTTGCTTGCAGTCGTGCAGCGCCCAAGTGCTGAAACTCAAGTTGCTTTTGAGCTTACCTATCCATCTGGTAATAAAGAAAAAGTGCTCAATGTACAAGAGTGGCAACCCAGCTCATTGGGCGAGACTATCACTGGTAAAGTGAAAGTCAGTGCTTTACTGACTGGTACGCAAACGCTAACCCCACTGCTATTTGCAGGAACCCAATGTGTACATGGGCAGGTTGCTGACGCTGGTGACTATATCTCGCGTGAATTACCGTGCCGACTCGGTGGCGATGTAATGGTGACATTTGAAGCCAATATTCAAAGCCACTCTGAAGTGCAGGTACTACTGCAAAAAGAAGCGCAGTGGTTAGCACTTGAGCTTGATAGTAGCAGTGTATTAACCGACGGCTGGCAGCAGTTTACGTATCGCTTTAGCGGTGTTGATACCGCCACAACAAGAGTCAAACTGGTTTTAAAAGGCACACCTTCACAGCGCCCAAGGGTGCGTAATTTACGTGCATTTACCTTGTAGGAGGCGCATTGGACATTAATCAATTTACGCCTTATCAGCACTATCCACTCCCTCACCCAGAAAACTTACTTGAGCAAGATGTCCAGCGTTTGATTAACGCCCTGCATGCGATTGACGGTGATATTCACCAACAACAACTTGCCAGTGCACAAGCGCAGCACGACCTCAATAAACGCTTTAACAGGCTTAGACTTAATCAAGTATTGGGTGAATCTGTACTACCAATTTAAAGGACTTTAAGAGGAAATCATGGCAACAATTCAACAAGCCGTTCAAGTAATGGTCGACAAACTTGTCGCAGATATGAATGGCACAACCCCCCTAAGCGCAGAAGAGCAAACCTTAGTCAGCAATGCAATAACCCGCCTTGCCGATAACGCCAAGCTAGAACAAGCCGTCGTTGCGGTTGCACAGGAACATTTAGATGAGTCAACTCAACTTTTACAACAAGTGGCAACCTCAGCACTACACAATATCGACACCGCAAAAGCAGAGCTAGGCGGTGCAACTGCGGAGTTGGTAACAAGGGCAGCAAAGCTCGCTTTATTGGATCAAATAGCGCCGCTGGCACAACAAATTAGCACTGCGGTTAACCAAGTCAATGCCGCAGCGCCAAAAACGTTGTTTGCAAACAAATTAATAGATACGCCGAGTACGTCAACCAATAACCGCCGCGCCACAGCCGTGTTAGCAATATACGATAGCAGTGGTAAGTCGTATCTAACGCGACCAAGTTACACGGCGAATAGTGCTAATGACGCCTGTCGATTAGAGCATGTTGAGGTAACAGAAACTGGCAGTGGCGTTAGCAGGGTTAAAACCAGTTTTGTATATAACAACGCATTTGAGCAAAACCCAACAACAAAAGTGTATCAATATGGCGCGAGCGCATTGGTGCCTTTAGGATTAAAAGACCAGCCGAATGATATCGAGTATCAAGTGGTGTTTAGTACACAAAAATCTCAATCGACTAACGTAACCGAGTATGGTGGGATTTTTGTGTCTGAGCAGGGCTTTACATCAAGGACGTTACCTAAAAAAGACTTAAACGCGGTAGACCAATTTGGTATCGCTACCCGCACAAGCCATCAGCACCACGACGTGGCCGTGTTGTATAACAACCAAAAACATTGTTTAGTCGTCATTGATGCTGGCACTAACTTAATCATAGAAAAATACCGTGATGGCAATCATATAACCAATATCGCCATAGCGAATAGTAATGAATACCAAGCTTATGTCGACAGCGGTGACTTTACCACATTGGCTTTTATCGCCAATACATTGGCACAGCCAAAAGGCAGAATTAAGTATGAAGTCAATGAGCACAATATCTCGAGCTATGCGCTAGATTATTATGGATCTTTTGGCGTATTTGCAGATGAGACTAAAATGGCTGGCAATAGCTATAGCGCCCACTATGTGTTTACAGCAGAGCAGAAACTAGCACCGATAAACTATCATTTTACCAGTAATGGGAACCCTGAGAGATACCCAGACACCAACGGGTCAGTAAACTCTGAAGGAGAGGTAATGGTAGCACTTGAATCTGTAAACGGTGAGGTACTAGGCACTTATCGTTATCGGGTTACGACAGATAGATTAGGGCGTCATGGTGGTATTGTAGCTACGGCAATACAAGTGATGAACCCATATTCACAGATTGGGATTATAGATGAAGCAGTGGCGTATAATACGCAAAACCAACAAATATATGGCCTTGCTAGAACATGCCGTGCGATTTAAGGAGCAAAAATGAAAACATATTATGACAAACAACAGGGCATGTGTATTAACGGTAATTTTTGGCAGGTACACCCAGAAACAGGTAAGCCGTGGGATACAGACTCGGCAGCGGACTTTTTGGATAAGGCTAAGGCACAGACGGATAACGACGATGGGGTAGCGCAGTTAAAGCAACAAGTAATTGCACGAGTTAAGCTGCTTGCCTATCAACAATTGCAAGGGCAGCAATGGCGGGTGGAGCGGGCTAAGGAGCGTGAGCTTCAAGCGACGCTAAGTGGTAATGACGCAGAGGCGACTCAGCAACGCGACAATTTAAAAACCATTTTGGCGCAGCGAGAAGCACTGCGAGTAAAAAGCGATGAGCTAGAGGCTGAGGTACAGCGTTTGACCACTAAAGCTGAATTACTAGCGTATGTGATTGAGTTTTAAATACTAATCAGGTCAGGATTGACCTGTTTTACTCCCTAAAAATCAGTAAGATACACCTATGCTTGAGAAAGTTAACAAGCACAGGTTTCCAATCTCCAAGGCCCACAAGCAAGTGTTTGCTGTGGGTTTTTTTATTTTTATATTTCACAGGAGGACGTTATGGCATCATCTAAGTTGATTGATTTATCTGCGCTTCCTCTGCCACAGTTGCTAGACAATCTAGAATATGAACATCTGGTGGAGCAGCTTAAAAGTACGCTCAGTGAGCAAAACCCGGATATTAGCGCGGTACTCAAACTTGAGTCGGAGCCACTTACACAATTGCTCAATACTTTTGCTTATCACAGCATGTTATTGCAAGGGCGGATCAACGATGCGGTTAAAGGTAATTTATTGGCAACAGCGACGAGCACGGACCTTGATCATATCGCTGTACGATATGGGGTAAGTCGTTTGCCACAAGAGCCGGATGATAGATTTAGAAGTCGTATTCAGCAGTCTTTTCATAGTTTAAATACCGCAGGAACTGCAGAAAGTTATCGCTATCATGCACTCTCTGCTGATAGTCGTGTCAAAGATGTGCATGTTGCGAGTCCTTCACCTTGTCATGTTGTGCTGACAATTTTAAGCCATGAATCGCCTAATGGCTTACCTTCAGATGGATTGCTAAACAAGCTTAAAGCAACGTTTGGACTGAAAGCGGATACAGTTGATACCGTATCTGATGTGCTTGCATTACAAAAAGTGCGGCCAATAGGTGACAGAGTTGAAATTAGACCAGTGACAGTGAAGCCCTATACTCTTCACGCTCAAGTGCAATTAGCCCCAGGACCCGGCAAAGCACAAGTTAAGGCACAAGTGCTGGCCAAGTTGAGAGATTTTTTTGCACAAACGGGTGTAATGGGCAAAGCGATAAAACGATCAGCACTGTTTGCCACTTTATATAGTAGTGGTGTAGAAGATGTTGTACTCGCTGCACCGAGTGAGAATGTCACAGTAGAAGGTCATGAGGTCCCTTGGTGTGAAAATGACATCGCAGGTGTGATATTTGAAGGTGACGTGTGAGTGAGAGTCAACTTTTGCACCGCGGTGCTGAGCTACTTGAGCACATACAAACCGCTCAATCCCCAATTTTTGAAGTACTGAATGACGCGGCAAGCTGCCTCGAGGCATTATGGCAACCAGATACTTGTCCAATTGAATTACTACCTTGGTTGGCGTGGAGTCAAAGTGTTACGCAGTGGAATGAACAGTGGCCAGAGCCTATAAAACGCCAGATCATTGCGCAAAGCTATGAGCAACATAAACACCTTGGGACGCGTTTTGCCATTATTAACGCATTAGCGCCTTTTGGCTATGACACCCGTATCACAGAATGGTTTGAACAAGTACCGAAAGGCCCAGTAGGAACTATCGCGATAGATGTTGCGGTATCTGATAGAGGGCTTGATGAGTCGTTATATCAGCAGATCTTTCAAACTACTTCCGCGAATAAGCGCCATAGTATTCAGTTTGATTTATCGCTCAGTTTATTATCCACAGCAAAAATTCAGCTAGCGTCAGCCACGCTATTTGGTTCTTCTGTCACGGTGTACCCTTATTATGCCAGCGAAATTGTAAGCGATGCCCAAGTACGTCTTGTCGCAGCCAGTCAGTCTTGCAGTTATACCCATATTTACCCTCGGAGTAGTTATGCCCCAACCACAATACTGGACCATGCTGACACCAGCGGGTCGCGCTAAAATAGCCAATGCCATTGGCACAGGCGTTAAAATCAACTTAGTCAAATTTGCTGTGGGCGATGGCAATATTTTACCTGATTCAGAACATCTCACGAGTGAGCGATTTAGAGGACTGATCAATAGCTCCAAAACGTTAGATAACAATCCCGCGATGCTTGAGGTTGTCGGTATTGTGCCTGCTACAGAGGGTGGGTTTTATGTTCGTGAAGCGGCTTTTTACACCGAAGACGACCAAGCATTTGCCATTGTTAAATACCCTGAAACGTATAAGCCAAATATTGAAGATAATGCCAGTGCCGAGCTTGGCATAAAAGCGGTAATTGATGTGGTGCAGTCAGAGATGGTTAATTTAAAAGTTGATCCCTCTATGGTGTATGCCACACAAAACTATGTAAATAGTGAAATTAATAAATTTGTAGGCTTGCTATCGCTTGATGGTGGCGCGTTTTCCGATTCATACCCTAATGTTCCCTCGTTAGACGGAGGCAGTATTTAATGTCGAACAAAATTCAATTTAGGCGCGGGCCTGCAGCAAACCGCACCAATGTTACGCCGAGTAATGGTGAACCAATATGGTTGACCGACAGCAAAAAATTATTTATTGGTGATGGCACCACCCCAGGCGGTGTAGATATTTTTACCACTCTTGGCAGTGCTGTTCATCGTGATGCAGGCAGTGGTGCCAACCATGTTCTGTTGCTAGACAGTGCCGGTAAAATTCCTGAAAATGTGCTTCCGAGTCTTGCCATCGGTGAGCCATTTGAGGTCGCTAGCCAATCTGCTATGTTGGCGCTGCATGCGCAGCCCGGCGACTTGGCAATTCGCACTGATGAGAGCAAGTCTTATATTCTCAAGTCGACGCCTGCAAATGTCTTGGCAAACTGGGTGCTGCTGCGCACACCAACAGATAATGTATTATCTGTAAATGGTAAAACAGGCGCTGTAACGGTTAACAAAGCAGATGTTGGCCTAAACCAAGTTGATAATTTATCGAAATCGCAGCTGTTTACCTCGCCGATGTTCACCGGTACGCCAAAATCCCCCACACGAGCACGCTCAGATAATAGCACCAATATTGCTACCACCGCGTGGGTGCGAGACTGGGTTAATTCATTAGGTCTTGCGGTTGAAGGCGGGGATATTGACGGGGGAGTATTTTAATGGGGCGACGGATCCAATTTAGAAGAGGCCCAGAAGCAACACGATTACAGACTGTACTTGGTAACGGCGAACCGGGGTTTTCAACAGATACAAAGCAGCTTTATGTCGGTGATGGCGAAACACTGGGCGGCGTACCAGTGTTGATGTCTAAGTTTATTGAGGTAGCCGCTCCAAGTGTTGCCGCTTGTGGTGCTCGTCATTTATTTCAAGCGGTAACTACACTGCAATTACCGGATGAAGCACAAAATGGTACAACCTTAAGCGTCATGTTAAGTCCCCATGCCGGGGCGACTCAAGAGTTACCGGCTCGGGTGTTGGCACCTGTGTCTAAAACGATTTCAGACGATGAAGGAAATGCAGATACTGAATATCACATGACAATATCAGGGATTGAAAGAACATTTATTTTTATTGATGGAGGATGGCAGATATGGCGTTAACTGATTGGGGTAAAGTAAGTAATGGAAGCGGTTTTAATAATGATGGTACGTTTTCCAATGGCTCTACCAGCTTATTGCCATGGCCTAAATTTACTGTTAATGGTGGCGTTTATGATGTCGCAGGCATTGACTTGACATCAAGTCTCGCTCTGGATGATGTACGCTCCAGTCTCCCCAACCCATATGAGGCGGGAAGCTTCTTTACCGTATCAGGAAACAATTTAGGACACTTTATTAATAAACATAATTTTATGGGGGAAATCGAGTGGACATACGATTGTAAAAATATATGGTCATCGCATGACGAAGTGCACATCCATCATTTTTATGATGATGGCACGACAAAGTGGCTGCTTGGATCTATGAGGGCTGTGAATAACTATTGGAGCTTCTTTAAAATCGATATTGATGGTATTGAATCAATGAAGTCAGCACAGTTTCATGACAATTCAACGTATTTTAGGGGGATGACGACACTCGAGGACAACTCACTGTACTATACAGTAAACTTGGCTGGAGAAGGATTTATCACCTATGAAACAAATATATCAACTCTGATGCGGGGCCAGCAAATTGAAGGGGTGGGGTATCACAAGTCAAATGTTGGTGTTTCGTTATTTAACGGCTCAGTTATAATGCTTCGCAATGGTTTTGGTAACGAGCATGCGTATGATGTTGTTGTAACCACATTTGCAGTGAATAGCAATTTGTCTAGTACAGGTGTTGCAAAAAAATGCACTGTGTCGACTCCACATGAACTATGTTTAAATGCGTTTAGTTATATTTACCAGCTCTCTAAAGATATATTTTTCTCATCTACAGCTCCAGACTCGTTAGGTTTTCATAATAAGTTCTTTAATCGAACTGAACTCGAAAGCTGGGTCTCAAATAGCATCTTCGCGGTAACTGGTTTTAGATTGCAAAAGTAATTGTATATGAAAATTTTACTTAAAATAAATGCGGGCAAGATTACGCCGTAGCTACCAGGTATAATCGGTCTCTTCAAATAGTAGGCGACTGTAAATTTAAAGTACCATTTAAGCGTATTGACACTGGCCGCATTCAGTTAATGCCTGCACAAGTAAAAGATGGTCAATTTTTAATACCGCTTAGATTTGAAACAAACGGTATTTGGATAGTGGATCAAGCGTTGATTAACGCTGATTTGCCAAAGCCGGTGTTTGAACTAGAAGAGTATCGTTTCTCAGTGCTCTAAAAGCTGCGTATTTTCTAAAGCGGTCATAATTGACCTGTTTTACTTCCTAAAAATCAGTAAGATACACCTATGCTTGAGAAAGTTAACAAGCAAATAAGCTTCCAACCTCCAAGGCCCACAAGCAAGTTATTGCGGTGGGTTTTTTTATAAAAGGAGTTGACCATGGCATTTGAGCAATTGGACTTATCGCAGTTGCCTGTCCCAAAAGTAATCAAGGAATTAGACTTTGAGCAGCGCTTAACAGCGTTAAAGCAAGCGTTAGTCGCGCAAGATGAGGCATTACACCCTGTGCTTGCACTTGAGAGTGAACCACTCACTAAATTGCTTGAACTTATGGCGTATCATGAGCTAGAGCAGCAGAGCATGCTAAACGACGCGGTGAATGCCAATTTACTTGCCAGTGCGTCAGGGAGTGATTTAGATGCAATCGCTGCAAGGTTTAATGTTGCAAGGCTTGGGAATGAGGATGATGAGCGTTTAAGAGCGAGAACGCAATTAGCGTTTGATGGACTCAATACCGCAGGGAGCGCGGCCTCTTATTGCTTTCATGCTTTGTCAGTGAGTAATGAGATTTGCGATGTGCAAGTTCATAGTCCGAGGCCATGTGAAATAGAGCTAACCGCCTTGAGTCGCATTGGAAAAGGTACACTAAGTGCGGAGCTGCTAAGTAAATTACACGACGCCTTTACTCCTGAATCATCAGCTCAGCCTCAAGTCTCTAAAGTGAGGCCGCTTGGCGATAGAGTCACTATCAAACAACCACAGATATTGACATTTAACATTACAGCGGAACTTGAAATTTTACCTGGCCCGTCGCCTGAGGTGATTGTGGACAGTGCCTCAGCTGCGCTCGACGCTTACTTAACTCAAAGGCGACAGCTTGGTCGGCAGATCACGCGAGCGGGCATTAGCAACGCTTTGTTTTTGTCCGGTGTCGAGAACATCAGGTTGGAGTCGCCAAGTGAAGACATTATACCTCTAGATATTGAGGTGGCGTATTGTGATCAAATGGATTTGCGGGTAAAGGAGAGGGGGCAGGATGACTAAGCTTTTACCTCATAATGCGTCAACGCTTGAGCAGTGGTTAGCAGCGCTGCAAGCCAAGCCTCGAACTATCCGAGCAGGCTTATTAGCGGCCTTAAAAATTGATCAGCGCAGCGATGATGAGCTAGTGGAAATTGCGTGTTATCTCTCGTTGGCGGAGGCAGATTGTCTTGATTTACGCAGCGCACTTAAACGCTTATCAAGCGATAAGCTGCTGCCAATTATTTATTCTCAGGTGTTTTTCCCAAGAGATGCACTTGAGCGCCTAGCCACAAGTATTGGATTAAGTGGGCTCTCCCTAAAGGATGATGAAGCACGAACTCAATTGCGTGATGCCTGTGTACTGAACGATACACGACTGCTGTTGACGAGTCTTTGGCAACCCGAACTTTGCCCTGAGCCTTTATTGCCATTTTTGGCGTGGAACTACTCTGTGGATGAGTGGGATGAAAGCTGGTCTTTGCAGGTGAAACGCCAAGTGGTGGCTGACGCATTTACAGTACATCAGTATAAAGGCACACCGTTTGCGCTACAAAAGGCGCTAGACAGTTTAAACATTGAAACTGAAATCAAAGAGTGGTGGGAAACCCACGGGACTCCTGGAACGGTACAGATCTGGGCGCTCATTAATCAAAATTTGGACGACCGACAACAGGGACTGTTGACCCCCCAAATGCTTAAACGCATTCGCCGTGTGGTAAATGCAGTCAAGCGCGGCGCTATCCATGTTGATTTACAGCTGGGTATTTCGCTTAAAGAGCAAATAGGAATTTCCGCACTTGGTAATACGCCATTGGGACTGAGCAATACCAAGGTATTGGGCTTGGGAGTTAAGCCCGCTCAAGGTGTAGCTGGATTGGCGGCATGTGGTCATTGTAATCAGTATGGCTATCAAGCATTACAGGTTGCTGGTGGTGGTATTTTACCTGATGAAAGCAAGGCAAGAGTAGCGGTTGCGGCTGGCGCTTTACAGTTGAATGCGCATGAACATGATTGCCAGGGAAAAGGAATAAAGCCTGATCAAATGGCGCAAGGAGTCGCGCTGGGCAGTGCTATGCAACGACTTCATTATCAACATTATCAATTACAAGGAGCGACATAATGTCAGCACTAACGCTTCAATTTACCCACGCTGGACTGGATGCGCTCTTAAGTGCCCAGGCGCGTGGTTTTAAAGGGCAAATTAGTCACATGGCATTTGGTGACGCGGCGTACACGCCATCGCAAAATCAAACCGAGCTGCGCAGCCTAAAAGAGCGCGTTGCGATTGCCGACAGCGATTATCAAGATGGTGAAAGCACAAGCCTTAAAATTGCAGGCAAGTTTGACGCACCACTTGAATATGCCATCAGAGAAATAGGTGTGTATTTAGATAGCGGTGAAGTGGATGCAAGTGGTGAACCGGAGCTTATTTTGCTTGGGGTTTATTCAAAAGCCAACACCACCTTAGGCTATCGTACACCTGACGTTAAAGTGTTGCAGTGGCTGACACTCAGCCTTGCTCAGTTACCCAGTGAAAGTATCGAAGTTAAATTGGGTGTCGATAACTTAAACCTTATCGTCGACAAAGAGCTGGCTGAGATGACGCTCACCCAGCTCGATACCATGCACCGGCAAATTAAGCAGGAACTACGTTTGCAGCAACAAGCTTGTGAGCTGAGTGAGCTTAGGCAATTACTCTCAAGTGAAATTACACGTTTAGATACAACACACATGACGCGACTAGACGATAGGGTTGAAGCTATTCATGGTGTCTTTAACGGTGAGCTCGCCAATGTAACTCGGGTGCAACTAGATACGATGAACCGCCAAACCAATCAAGAAATCAGATTAACCACTCTTGAGCATCAATAAGGAAACACTATGTCAAATGACAATTTAACCATGACGGAGCGCCTGAGTCAGGTTGCCACACGTGCCAATGCACTGTGCCAAACTGTTGAAGATCAGGTTGGGATTATTCAAAGTACTTTATCGGAAACAGTGACGCACACGAAAAATGAGGTCGCTGGTGAAATTACGAGTATTAATAATCAATTAGAGCAAGCAGAAGAACAGTTTAATCAATGGAAAGGTCAATATACTCAAGAAATTAACGGCTTACCAGTTACTATAAATGGAAGTGAAAAGAGCTTTTTCTTTAAATCTTATCTTGACCCAGGCTCTTATGATCGTGAATCAGCCGGCCCAGACTCTGATTTTCCAACGTGTGGATCACCGAAGCCCCCATATTATGTGAATATGTTGGAGTTTTCGGGGAATGGTGGTTTTGGCGGACAAGGTGATTATTTTGAATTAGATTTCATCATGGCGCATAGAGGAATGTTCGCCTCTCCCAGTTATGGAGATCATATTAAGTTTACAGGGACGTCATATCATGACTGTGTATCTGGTCATCTTAAAATAATAAAAGTTTCTCAAGACGGAGCTATGAAGTTATTTATTTCAGAGCCGGATAATGAAGCTCAAGAAATTGAAATTTCCAAAGGCTTGGAAGGAGCAACAGTTCCAATCTACTTCAGGAAAATCAATAAGGGATACAGTGGGTTGGCAAGAATTACCATGAAAGTAGATACCCGTTATCATTGTGGTGCGTCTAGAGCTATTACTGTGAGCGGAAAATACACATCAAGCAATGGCAAACCTTGTGCCGATCGGATTACTCATACACAACCTAGTTGGGAGAACTAAAAATGTTAGATCAAGTGAGCATTGAAGAAACTGAATTCGATGAATGGGAAACAACGCGAGCTTTGCGTGACGCCTACCTCAGATCTACGGATTGGATGGCATTAAAGTATCAAGAAATGGATGGCCAAGTACCTCAGTCTTTAAAAGACTATCGTCAGGCATTACGAGATTTACCTCAAAGTTTTGAGTCTCCAGAACAAGTAGTTTGGCCGACAAAACCAGAGCTTTAAAGTTTCAATCCCTTCGGGCGTTTCGTCCATCTTCGGCTGTTCATCTAGCCAATTTATAATTTGAGAGCACAACTATGCATCGACAAACCTTGATAGCTAAGGTGTTGACGTGTCTGAGTGATGGCTTGTCTGAGCTTGCAACAGTAAATTTACTAAAAGCAAGCCAGCCGCAGCCTGACTTAACAGAGCGTGCACAGCTTACCCTTATCCCAATCGCTGAACGACAAGCCAGTGAATTGCAAGCAAAAGGCGCCGATAAAGGCGTCACCTATGGGCCTGCGTCCAATAAAAACCTGAGCCCAAATGCACTCGACAGAAGGGTGTTGACCTTGCAGCTCGAACTGGCGTTAGAAGAGGCTGATCCTATCGCCCTTGTCACGCGATTAGATAATGTGGTCAGTGCCGCTGAAGCTGCAATTATAAAGGACGAAACGCCCACCCCTTGGCAACATTGTATTTTTGAAAACGTCAGTATTGATTACAGTGACCAAGTCAGTTCTATGCTCGCCAAGGCGACGTTGGTTTGGCAATTTTATTATCAAGTTCACTATCCTGAAGAGCCGGGAGTGGAAATCACAGAGGTTTACCTTGGCCCTCGCGGTGGTGAACATCGTTTGATCGCCAAAGTACCAGCAACTGAGGTGGCAACATGATTGTAAATCAACACTTTTCTGACCTAGCAATGTCTGATCTACAGCAACGAGTCAACAAATTAATTAGCTTAGGTACGGTACATGAGGTCGATTATGAAACGGCGACTGCAAAAGTCAAAATGGGTGATTGGATCACCGCTAAGCTACCTTGGTTAACAGCACAGGCTGCTCAAGACATGACATGGCAAGCGCCAGAGGTTGGGGAGCAAGTGGTGGTGCTAGCACCATACGGAGATACTGCACAGGGGGTGATCCTTGGTAGTTTATATTCCAATGCTGCGCCTCATCATCACCAAAAGCATGTACTGGATGGCGGGGAAGCGTATGGGGCAGTAGCGGATAAAGAAGCGGTTAGTCGTACTAAATATAAAGATGGTGCGATGGTGGAATACGACCGTGAGCAGCATATTTATCACTTATACGTGCCCAATACTAGCGGCAATGATGTGGCGCAAATTAAGGTGCACTCAGCACGCAATGTACATATTGAATGTGGCAAAGATGCCACTGTTATTGTTGGAAATGACGCCAATATACAAGTTGCAAATAACTTAACCGCCAATGTTGGTAATAACGCGGTAGTAAATGCAGACAACAATATTAATGTGGCCGCAGCCAACGCGCTATCGCTTGAGGGAAGCACCATCAGCATGCGCTCAACCTCGGGCAATATTGAGGTTGCAGCCAGCGCCACGTTAAAACTTAACGGCGCCAATATTAGTGCGCAGGAGTAAGGAGTTATGCCAGTCATCGCAGTGGATGGCGACATCACGAATGTTCACGCGCAATTTGTACCGGGGACAGCCAGTGCGACGCAGTCGAGTTTTACCGCAGCGGGCAAACCGATATTACGTGTTGGCGACCCAATTAGCACCCATGTTTTTGCACCAGATCCACGAGTAAAACATGCTGGTGCGACTATCAGCGCTGGTGCTGGCAGCTTTACTATTGCGGGTAAAGCCGTCGCCAGAATAGGCGATGCCACCAGTTGTGGCGGCAAGCTTGCAACGGCTGGTGTGGCGTCATTTACCGTAGGAGGGTAACTCAACATGATAGGAATGAACGCCAAAACTGGTAAAGCACTCGGTGGCGTTGAGCATCTAAAGCAAAGTATCAGGGATATCGTCACCACACCGCTTGGTAGTCGTGTGATGCGACGCGACTACGGCTGCGGTTTGTACGAACTTGTCGATAGCCCTTTTTCGCACACTTTGGTGGGAGACATTACCATGACCATAGCCGAAGCACTTGAAAAGTGGGAGCCACGTTTTCAACTTGATGGTGTTGCGGTACATCCAGCAGGAGAGGGCAAACTGTCCATCGAAATTAAAGGACTGTACTTAATCAACGGGGAGCCTGTCACCATTGAGGGTATCCAAATCTAAGTTATTTTTTATCCACCTTATCCGTTAGGGATAAGGTCAACAAACTCTAATTTATATGAAGTTATTAGGGTCTGTTTATCTTTCAAGTTTGTTTTTGCCGCAGTTTGATTGGTGTTTATACAAGGCAGAGCCTGCGTAGCATAGTTATTCTATGTGAGTCAGGCGATAAAGACTTTGTGCTCCTGCAAAGTCACCTTACCCCACATCCTTGTGGGGCAACACAGAAGAAATGCCAATCAAGCGCTGCCCTTTGGGTTCACTTGAGTGCGCTTTGTTCATTGTTGCTCAACGTTTGCTTAGATTACTAAGCGGCAAGTCGAGCGTCGCTACCAAAATACACTCAGAAGAACAAAAATCAAACAGCAAAGGTCAACAGACCCGAGGCCATACAAGGCAGCTTGTATGGCCTTTTTTATTCTCTAACCGACATGTCTTTAAAGGAGATAACTATGTCAAAATTTCTACACGGTGTAGAAGTCATTGAGGCGCAATCCGGCACGCGTCCAATCAAAACAGTAAAAAGCTCAGTAATTGGTGTAATTGGTACAGCGCCAAGTGCAGATCCTGATAAGTTTCCGCTTAATACTCCAGTGTTGGTTGCTGGCAAACGTGCTGAAGCAGCACCGCTTGGTAACGAAGGAACACTACCTGCGGCAATGGACGGTATTTTTGACCAAGCTGGTGCAGTCGTGGTTGTAGTGCGTGTTGATGGTGCTGATGAAGCGGCAATCATGTCAAACATGGTTGGCGGTGTGGCAGCAGACGGTTCTTATGAGGGTGTGCAAGCTTTCTTAGGTGCGGAGTCAGTACTTGGCGTAACACCACGTATTCTTGTGGCGCCAGGTTATGCACATCAGCGCCCTGAAGGTAATCGCAACCCGGTTGTTACAGAGCTTGTAAATGTGGCTGAGCGCCTTCGTGCGGTTATTATCGCAGATGGCCCAAACACCAATGATGAAGATGCAAAAGCATATCGTGCAGATTTTGGTTCGCGCCGTGTTTATGTTGTTGACCCTCATGTCAAAGTATTCCGCGATGGTAAAACAGAAGTTGAACCAGCCAGTGCTCGTGTAGCGGGCATGATTGCCAAATCGGACAACGACCGAGGTTTTTGGTGGAGCCCAAGTAACACCAATATGAACGGTATTGTGGCAACTGCACGTCCTATCGACTTCCAGCTGGGCGATGCCAACGCACGTGCGAATATGCTAAACGAAAAAGAAGTGTCGACCATTATTCGTCAAAACGGCTTTAAGCTTTGGGGTAACCGTACTTGTTCTGACGACCCGAAATGGGCATTCCTATCAGTGGTACGTACCGCAGATATGATCAACGACTCACTACTGCGTGCGCACATGTGGGCGGTTGACCGCAATATCACCAAAACTTACATCGAAGATGTTACCCAAAGTGTGCAGTCTTATCTGGATAGCCTAAAAGCACAAGGTGCAATTTTGGGCGGTCAAATTTGGGCTGACGAAGAGCTAAACACTCCAGCAAATATTCAAGCAGGTAAAGTGTACTTTAGCTTTGATTTCACGCCGCCAACACCGGCTGAGCACATCACCTTCAAGAGCATTCTAACTAACAACTACCTAGAGGAAATCGTATAATGGCAATCTCTCCAAAAATTCTTAAAAAGTTCAAGCTGTTTGTAGACGGTAAAGGCTATCTAGGTATCGCTGATGAAATTCAGCTACCAAAAGTCACGGTAAAAACTCGCGAAGTGACATCAGGTTTCCAAGCGCCAGTTGAGTTAGATGTAGGCCAACTTGAAAAGCTAGAAGGCACTATTACGCTACTTGAATATAACGCAGACATGATGAAGCTACTTGGCGATTGGAGTGGTGCAACAACGCCATTAACGGCTCGTGGCGCAATCCAAGCACAAGGTGAAGCGCCTGTTCCTGTAGTGGTAACGCTTGAAGGCTTTTTCAAAGAAGTGGATATGGGCAGCTGGAAAGATGGCGAAGAAGCCAAGCTAACACTGCAATATGCAATTCAGAAGTACAAACTACAAATCGGTCAAGATGTGATTTATGAAATTGACCTATACAACGACGTTCGTACCGTTAACGGTAAGGATCAAATGGCAGCACTTCGCGCAGCAATCGGAGCTTAATCCATGAAAGAAATCATTACCTTAGCATTCCCAATTACGGTCGATGGGCATGAATATGCAGAACTAACAATGAGACGACCAAAAGTACGCGATCGGTTAATGGTGGATAAAGCGGATATTAGCGAGTCTGAAAGCGAAATTCGTTATTTCTCGCACTTGTGCGAAGTTTCTCCTGACATTATCGAAGAGCTTGATTGGAGTGATTTTGTTAAGTTGCGAGAAACGCTACAAGCTTTTCTCGTGTCCCGCCAAAGCGCTTAAAAGCGATGGTTATTGCCCTTGCCAAGTACACCGGTTGGGGCTTGGCCGAGCTGAACGCGCTGACAGAAGATGAACTCATTGAATGGTTCGAAGCAGCGCTTGATCATAAACAAGCGACAGAAGCGGGCTAAACCGATGACCGCAATCGCCCCTTAACCCTTTAAGGGGCGTATTTCCATATTCTTAGACGCTTTAGCTTAGGCTACTTAGTCAGCCGCCTAAGCTAAAGCGTTTCACTTTTCTTTATTTTCCTCAGGTAACGCCATGACAAAAAAAGGTAAACAGGCTCGTTCGCGCGAGGCGAACAAAGTCAAAAATAAGTTGCCACAGGTAACTTCTCTTGCAAACCAAGTGGCACAGTTAGGTAGCATAGTTGCCAAACTAAATGCAAATTCAGCCACAGCAACCAGTGAACAAGTTCAACAGTTAATCACGATTATGACCCAGCTAAATGCCAGTGCGGTGTTGCATCCTGAGGCGTCATTTTCTCTCCCTGAATTTCAAATACCTAAAAGCCAAACCGGCGCAAGCGCGGGCGAAAGCTCCAAACTGGTAGAGCAAGTCGACCAAGTGATGTTGGCACTGCCTGATTCACTTAAGCATGCAATAGATGGTTTGTCTGACAAAGTGTCAGGACTTGATTTTAGCCGTGCGGCGCAAACCGTAGATGTTGAGCTAGAGGCGTTGGCGCAGCAGGTGCCATCGATTTTTAATGGTATTCCTGTCGCCTCTGCTGTGGATGTAGTAGAGCAAGCTGCAAAGCAAGTTCAGGGAGCCGCCGAGCCACAGCAGCAATTTTGTGTGGATGTTGAGTCATTAAGTCAAGCTTTGCCGGCATTGATGACAAATTTAGATGTTTCCGCATTGCCAACTCAGCTGCTTGAAACCAGCAAGACCTTGAGTGATATACAGTTCACTGAGGTGCTTAAAGGCGACCTTAGCTCGCTAACAGCAGCGGCACCAACCCTATTAACTCAGTTTGGTTTCGATGAGGCTGCAAATGTAGTGACCCAGTTTGCCCCAGCGGTGGAGCAGCTTGATCTCAAGGGTATCGTACAAGGTGACTTACAAAGTTTACAACAAGCATTACCTAGTTTACTTGATGCGGTTGATTTAGGTGCGCTAAACCAGACATTAGCTCAACAGATCCCAGCCTTGGCACAGCTAGATTTAGCGGGGCTTGCCCAAGGTGAGTTGGGATCGCTTGTTACCACTTTACCTAATTTGCTGGATGCAGCTGGAATGGATGGGGCTGCGGATACGCTGTCAGCGGCATTACCTGCACTACAACAGCTAGACTTGGGGGCGATAGCAGAGGGTGATGTACAATCATTACTGCAAAATGGCCCCGCATTGCTAGACGCATTTGATATGCAAGGTGCCTCACAGGCGCTTGGTGCGGCACTACCAATTGCTGAAAAACTCGATTTCAAAGGGTTAATGAGTGGTGAGCTTGGCAGTTTGGTTGATGCTGCACCTGAAGTACTTCGGGCGTTTGAGCTTGGAGATGCCGCAGACAAGTTACAAGCCGCAGTACCTGGTTTAAAACAGCTGAACTTAAAGCAAATAGCCAGCGGCGATGTGTCGAGTTTGATGGCTGCGGATCCATCATTGCTCAAAGCGTTTGAGCTAGATGGCGCCGCAGGTGTACTGGAAAACGCATTACCAGCATTAGAAAAGCTTGATGTGGATGCGATTTTAGGTGGCGATATTCAGTCCTTAGTGAGTGCTGGGCCTCAGTTACTAAACGCATTTGGTTTGCAAGATGCCGCGAGTGTGTTGGAGCAGCACGCAGATTTGCTCTCCAATATTGATATAAAAGGTGTACTCAAAGGAGATTTATCTTCATTAACTAAAAGCCTACCAGATTTATTTGGTGAGTTTGGTTTTGAAGGAATGGCAGATGACTTGTCGGAGTCGTTCTCTGAACTTGAAACCGATATAAAAGATAACCAGCCTAAAGCAAAAAAAGGTCGCAAAAAACGCGGTAAAAAGCGCAAAAACAAAACCAACCATTCAGGTAGCACTGCTAAACCACCGCAGCAGGCAAGCAAGCGTAAAGGCAATAAGCCTTTTCTTCGTTTGCTTGACGGGGGCAAAGTACCAAGTGCAACAGCACAGCTAAATGCCGATGCGGAGCAACCAAAAAAAGCAAAAGGAAAAGCTAAAAAAATCAAAACTATGGCAGCTGCAAATGATCCCAGTGTACAAAAGTTGGGGCGTTTTTCAGCAGTCAAAAGCGGTAAACTTGGCAGCGTATTTAAAGGCTCCAAGCGACTGCTAGGGCGCGTGGCAGCTCCTTTGAGTGTGGCTTTAGGCGCATTTGATGCGATGACGGCGCTCACCGATCCTGCCCTTAGCGCAAAAGAAAAAACCACCCAAGTGAGTGCTGCTGCAGGTGGTGCTGGTGGCGCACTAGCTGGCGCGGCTGCTGGTGCGGCGCTTGGCTCGGTAGTACCAGTGGTTGGCACTGCTATTGGCGGGTTAGTGGGAGGTGCACTTGGAGCAATGGGTGGCGAGTCAATCGGTGGGTGGCTTGGAGATAAACTGGGTGGTTTATTTTCAAGTGAGGCACAACCTGACGAAACGACATCTACATCGGTTGGTAGCGATCACAGTCGCCCACAAGCTGTGGCTCAGCCAGCTACACCTAATGCAGGCTCGGCCGCTAGCGAGGCGCTCGATTTTGTTAAGAGCAATGTTATTAACGAGCTGAACTTAGCAACGGGTACCGCTGCGGTATTGGCGTCCCAGCATGGAGTCGCCAACACTAAAGTGCACCGGGTGAGTAAAGCTGGTGACATGGTCGGCAGAGCGCTTAACGCACATACCGTGTGGGAGACGATGAATAATGACATCCTTTCACTACAGCAAAAGTCAGGGGTAATTGGTAGCACCTTAGGTGGTATGTTTTCAGCTGATGCCGTAACTGGGGCGATGTCAAAAAGTAAAAACCCGTATGTGAAAATGGCAGCACCTATGGCGGGGTATCTTACCAATAACCTAGTTGGATCTGCGATTAAAGCGTGGTTTACAGATGAAAAGCCTAAAACGGTTGCTCCTGAGGCGATACTCGATCCAAACAGCTTAAGTACGCAGCCCACCAGCGGTGATAGTGCGGCCAACAGTACCTTACAACCAACCAGACATGGCGGCTCTGTTACTGTGAATGCAAACATCACCGTGAATGCAAAAGAAGCTCAGCAGGCGCAAGAAATCGCACAACAAGTGAAACGCATCTTAGAGCAACAGCAACAACAAGCTGAGCAGGCGCTCAGTGCGCGCTATTACAACCATGTAGCATAAACAAAAAGAGGGCTAAATGAGCAAGGTAAATCATGCTAAGCATATGATGCAGCTAGGAAAGTATAAGTTTTCAGTGAGTACGGCGGCATTTGATAAGCTCCAATATGACTCTACATATCGTTGGGAAACTCATGATTCGCAAACTGACAAAGATTCGCCTCCAATGCAGTTCATTGGTGTTGGCGAGCAAGGACTCACGATAGAAGGCGTAATATTTCCACAAATTGTAGACAACGGCCTAAAGCAATTAGACATGATGCGAGACGAGGCGGCCAAAGGGGAGCCAATGACCCTTGGATATGTAGAAGAAAGTGGTAAGTCGAGTCCCAGTGTTGGTCGAGTTATGGGAAAGTGGGTGATCACGCGGATAGCGGAAACTCGTACTCTGTTTTTTAACGATGGGATCCCGCGAGAAATACAATTTACGATGGAGCTTAGCCGCTATTAGCGGCAATTTGCCCTAAGGAGTGAACATGAACAAAGGTGTGACCTATATTACTCGAGATGGAGATTGTCTCGATTTAATCTGCTTTAAACATTACGGGCGCAGCAGCGGTATGGTGGAAAAAGTGTTAGAAGCAAATCATGGACTGGCTGAGCTTGGCCCGCTCTATCCTGAACAGGTCAGTATTTTTTTACCCGAGATTGCAAAACCTGCGGCATCTAAAGTGATTAATATCTGGGACTAATATGAACCTACAGCCACACTATTCAATTAAAGCCAATGGGAATGAAGTCGCAAGCACACTCAAAAACCGCTTAGTTGAAGTAAGCGTCACGACTCGAACAGGGCTGGCAAGTGATACCTGCTACGTACGCTTTGACAACTTAGCTGAAGCTCCCATTGCGCTCCCGTCCCCGAGCGACAAGCTAGAAATTGCGATGGGGTATAAAGAAGGGACGAAAGATCAAAGTGCACCATCGACTAAGTTAGGAATTTTTGAAGTGGGAGCTTATGAGCTGACCGGGCCAAACCGCTCTTTGACCCTTTTCGGCAATAAAGTCCTGTGGGATAAAGACTTTAAGGCGCTCAAGGTTCGCTCGTGGCCTGAAAATGGTAAAGATGAACCGGTATTACTGGATAAACTCATTAAAGAGATAGCCGCAGAATATGGTCTTCAAGCAAAGATTGGAGATACTTTTCAAGGACTAGAAATTCCTCACATTGAGCAAAGTGAGAGTGACATGCAGCTGCTGAGTAAACTGGCAGTACAGTTTGATGCCATTATGAAAATTGCAGACGACAAGCTCATTTTTATGGCAAAAGGTACCGGGAAGTCGCTCTCAGGCAAAGCCCTACCCAGTGCAACTATTGGTAAAAAGCAGCTCACCGCTTGGAAGCTCAACGCCAATCACCATAAGTTGATAAAATCGGTTGATGCTTACTTTTATGACCAAGCATTAGCACAGAAGAAGCAAGTGAGTGCGGGCAGTGGCACACCAAAAACAGCGCTGACCTATGTGCACCACACACAAGCACAGGCGCAAGCGGCGGCGGATGCGATGCTCAGCAGGCTCGCCCGAGCGCACCGTGTGGTCGCGCTTAGCGTTGTTGGTGATCCTGCTTTGGTTGCTGGAGGTGTGATCACCATTAAGGAAGTTGATGACAGCCTTGATGGTGATTGGTTTATTAGTGAGGTTAAACACGTTATCAATCATTCAGGTTTTGCCAGTCACTTGACTTGTGAAGCCCTTATACCAATTTGAGCAAGTACAAAGACAAATAAATATTAAAAAGGTATGCCACGTGGTTTGAATCTTGGTTGGTATGCCTCCTTTCTCCCTATGTCCCGAATAGGGTGTTTTTATATCAGGCGAAGTAGTTATACCGTGTTGAGTGTTTTTTTAGCAAATCGGTAGCAATTGTCCGATGTACGTAAAGTGCAAGATATAATCCTTTCTCCATGTGGGCCATCCTTATTTTGAGGCTCTGGCCTCTTTCCTCTTATGACATAAGCTGTAATTCGCTGTAATGGTATCTGGTATCAATTACTTCTACACTCAGTAATGCTTTTTGATTTAACAACTGCAAAAAAGGATTACAACATGTCACACCACTGCAATCAAAATCCCATTGTGTCGGCAGCTATCTATCCGCCTATTGGCGTGATGCGTGTCGGAAACAGTCCTGATGAGTTTTTCATTGGCCCTGAAGTTGATACTTTAATCCCTCGAGATACTCAATATTATCGCGACCGCACCGGCGCATTAAAACGTCAAGCGGCACGTTTTCGCATTTATGGTTTGGATGCAGAGGGAAATGTCGTCAAAGAGTTAGTCTCTGATGAGCAAACATCAATCACTTGGCGTGCACGCCTTGCAAATCAAAAAGCCTCTTGGTACGAATTTCAGTTAGCATTAGACATTCCTGAAGCAGCAGAAGCTCCTCCTAGTTTACTGCGCAATTTAAACGTGAAAGACCGTAACGCGTTGCTGATCGACGGCGGTGAATGTCAGATAAGTGGTACTAGCTCTGGTTGTGGCTGTAGTCGTTTTGAAGGCCGCTTTCAGGGTAAACAAGTATATCTTGGTGAAATGCGCACGGATGAACAGGGCAGGTTGATAATGCTCGGTGGTCGTGGTGTTTCCGAGAACCCACAAGGTCACGAAGCGGTTACTTTTGGTAATAACGAAGGTTGGTACGACGATACCTCAGACGGCCCGGTTATGGCATCTGTTGAGTATCAAGGTCAGTGTTTAACAGTAAAACCAGCATGGGTAATTTGTGCGCCACCGGATTATGCTCCGATGCAAAAGTCACCACGTACGATGTGGGACTTAATGCGTCAAGTGGCTGTTGATGCCGATATGTTGCCTGCGCCTTCAGGAAAACCCTCTTTCAGCAAAGATATTCTGCCAATTTTTCAACGTATGACAAACCTACAGTGGGTTAATGCGGGTTTTGCCGCTGGGTTTGGTTGGCATAGTCCATTTGATTTTACGTCAAAGGAATGGATAAGCCGACTGAATGATAACTCTGACACGTGGAGAGAAGCGAGACGCAACTTATTTAACAACTTCAGGCAAGTTGAAAAAGTTGAAAAAATAACACCTGAGGGTAAAAAGAATGTGTGGGATCCACAATTTGCAGCCTCCGCGCCACAGCTATGGCCGTGGTTATATGGCGATGCAATGAGTGTTGATGCCGATGATTCTCCAAGACAGTTTGTAACGTTGACAGATATTCAGTTGCACATGCTACAGCAGTGGTCGAACGGCGACTTTGAGTCTGATTATGATCCCAAGTACCAGCCTCCCGTGTATCTAGATGATGTTCCGCTGGCGCAACAGCCTGATATGTTAACCAAAGCCGCGATGGAGTTTTGCCTCGCAGATGCTTTTCATCCCGGGTGTGAAATGACATGGCCAATGCGCACAGCTGGGTTATACAGTGAAGCATTTCGTCTTAACCATGCACAAAACACCGCGCCGACTCATGGCACAAATTATGGTGTAGAAATGACACCTGCAATAGCATTACATTCGAGCGGCCCGATATTAACAGGACAAGTTGCAGGAGGGATAACACGGTGGATGGCCATACCTTGGCAAACGGATACTGCCAGCTGTCGAGATGGTTACAATGCTGCATATGACCCATATTTGCCGACCTTTTGGCCAGCGCGTGTACCAAATAATGTATTAACCGAGCAAAACTACCATACCGTGATTGATGAGTGTTTGTCACCAGAAGTACGTCAGGCTGCTTTTAACGACCGAGCGCTTTGGTTAGATGACTTACCTATCCCACCGGATACAAAACCAAAAGAATTGTATCAAGCTCAGATAAACAGCATGGTCTCGAATTTTGCAGACTTAACAGTCGTATTGCCGAAAAGCGAGCCAGGTGTAACAGGTTTTCCAACGACCATGCAAGTTGGGGTCGCGCCGCACACGTCTGCACCGCAAACAGAGAAGTTGATGACCAGTGAGCATGGCAAACAGGGTGTACGTCCAGACCTATCACAAACTGACAAAGCCCATCGTCGTAGTCGCAAGCGCTAGTTGAATATGACGAAAAGGAAGTCAGACATTGTTATTGTGGGAGCCGGTATTGCTGGGTGCATACTAGCATTAGCACTGCACCCACATTACCATGTTGTCGTAATTGATAAGCAGGCACAGGCACAAGAAAAGGTAGGTGAGTGCCTACCTCCAGCTGCGTCTAGGGTGCTCAGAAAATTGCATGTATCGCACTTGCTACAAAGCCCTGAACATACAACCAGTCATGGCATGGTTTCTTTTTGGGGCAGCGACTATCCAACGATAGTGGATAACGTCAAAAATCCAGATGGTCTTGGCTGGCATATTCATCGGCAACACTTTGAACAGCAACTCAGAGATGAGTTGGCACGCCGTGGTATTTCGTTGTTATCTTCGGCTAAAGTAGCAGGGATAACCAAAGCGGATATGGACTGGCAGGTACAGGTTACCAGTCAAAAAAGTCAGAGAGAATTGACGACCCAGCTTTTGATTGATGCAACCGGACGAAGTTGCCATATTGCTAGGCAGCTGGGTGCCAAATTAATGTTAAGCGACAAGCAAATGGCGCTTTGGCTGACGGCACCAGTGGCTACCTCAAAACAGCTTGCGGTGATCAGTGATGAAACACACGGCTGGTGGTATAGTGCACCAAGTGCCGCGTATCTATCACAAAATACGGGCATGCAGACACGAGTGTTTTCGTGGCAAGCACCTGCCGAAATCATAAAACGCAGCGGCATAGCTGATGTAGATGGATTTTTGACAAGAGCACGTCAGGTGAGAGGGTTTAGTACTTTGGTTGATTTAGTTAATTGTCAAGGTGCTAGGCTGCATCCTATGGTGAGTGCTAACTCTGCACGATTGGAGCGTTGTGCCGCTGACGGTTGGTTTGCAGTCGGTGATGCTGGTATGAGCTTTGACCCGCTTTCGTCGCAGGGAATGCTGCATGCTATGAATAGCAGTATGCAGTTAGCAGAAATTCTCGTCGCTCATGGACTGAGATCAACACTTGCTACTGAGCTTTATCAGTCACAAATGGATAGAGTATGGGCCAGATACCTGGAACATCGACAATATTTTTACCACGGTACAACACTAGCCTGAGTGCTGAACCCACGCAATAGAAATAAATGGCTTTGCCCTAGTCGTCGGTCGTTATCTTGCTTTTAGCGTCAGATTTACTCCTTCAAATTGAGCAAGTATTAAATCAAATTGGTATCAAATTAATGTTGTAAGTTGGGCGTCAATAAATTAGCACAGTTGTGGATTTGAGCTAATGTTAAATGAGGTTCGGTTAATCGGCTTTGGTCTTTGGGTGTACTATGCCTATCCAGCAAGAAAATGTCGAAGAGACACTCTTTTTTAGTCAGCTTTTGAAGCAAACGTCCGCAATTGAATTACTTAAACAAGTATTGATGCACTCCCATCATGCGGTGGTTATCACTGATGCTGATCGCAATAATGGCTATCGCATTGTGTATGCAAATAAAAAGTTTTGTACTCACACAGGGTATGAATTAGCTGAGCTGGTTGGTAACTCGCCTGCTATTTTGCAAGGCCCGAAGAGTAATAAGCGTGTTATTGCCAAGCTCAGTGCGGCATTAGAGCGTGATGGCTTTTTCTATGGTTCTTCTATTAATTATCGTAAAGATGGCAGCATGTATCCTGTAGAGTGGAACATATCTGCGGTGCGCAATGAACAAGGTGTTGCGACTCATTACATATCAATGCAAAAAGACCTAACCAACCTGCGACGACTCGCGGAGCAAATTCAAGAATCAACCACAGTATTTAAGCGTTTTTACTTTAATGCGACCCACAATCAAGCATTTGTAGGGCCAGAAGCTCGCCGCTTTCGCAGCAAAGGTAAATCAACACCAGATGCTATAGAGTTATTCGATGAAACACTAACTGAGCTTAAAAAAAATGAAAAGCTTCTCAATGGTAACCTGCGCTCTGAAGCGGCCGAGGAACTATTTGAAGATGCGTTTTTTGACATGGGGCCTGATGACCTAGGAGCTTTTTCTAGCAAACAGCAAAAGGACCCTGAGTCAGCGGAAAGCTTTTGGCTAGAGTGTCCAATTGAAGAAGATGACGTTGCTTGTTTACTCGAAGCTGTGGACGAGGTGGACGCGGAAGTTGGCTTGATACAGGCGAATGGTTATTCGCAGCAACGTATTGAGATGATCATCAAACTGTATAAGGAGCTGGCTAACAGTTTATACTTTTGTGTTGAGTTTAATGATGGTGCATTAATTATCGATGAGGTGGCAGTATGTTTGACGCAACACTTGAGTGATAGCGATATTCCAATTGAAATGTTAGTGATGTTCAATAAAGATTTGTTTGTGTGGATAAAAGAAGTATTTGACGCCAAGCAGTGCGATAATATTTATAATGGTGAAACCAACACGATTGCTGCGGGTCGGCAATTGATTGCGATGTTAAATTAATTTTAGCGTGCGTGAGCGACTAGCGCTTATACTGTTTGTTGGTGGACACCTGCAGCTTTTTACTTATCCAACGTGAACCTTTAAGTGACATAAATGCCACATGTAAACTCCAGCATGGCGTTTGTATTGCCTAACTCATGATAAGCACTGAAGTGAGCTTGGCCTCCTAAAATCAAAGTATTCCTAACCTGTTTTATCAGTAATGTACTATAAATACATGGCACTGTTTTACGTCATTGCAGTTAAACGAATTGGTCGTGCATCAGCATAAAAACTGTGCATAATAATACCAAATTTAACGTAATACCAATTTTCTAATTAA
>NZ_RCSQ01000135.1:0-16581 GCF_004103255.1 Pseudoalteromonas sp. PS5 | reverse complement strand
AAAAAACACACAAAACCTATTAAAATCCATACTAATGAAATGTTTCCTTCATAAAACTGTCACCCATTTCTTTAGAGGGATCATAAGTATTGATCAAATTTGCTAGGATGCAAGATACAACTGAATAATTTTTCAGCTGTATCTCAAGACTCGATTAGCTTCGCTTTTTAGTACAGGAGGCTATATAGCTTTCGACGGTACTGTGAAGCAACACTATCGCCATCTGGAAGTGAAGCGATAATATCTAAAAACCCCTTTTTTGCTTCACCAAAGTTCATGTCTTTCTTAAGTACCACCAGTAAACTTGCCAATGCCTCTTCTGTTTTACCTACATCTAGCTGAGCTTGAGCTAACTGGCAACGTAAGTCCAAAGATTCTGGTTCAGCCACCAATGCTTGCTCTAGGCGTCTTACCTCTGGTGAATCCTGTGCTGCCGTAGCTTGCGCTAGTTTGGCAACTAAATTGTGGTAATAAGGGTCTCGTTCTTCGTCATTAATGGAATCTAACAGAGCCTGCGCTTCATCAAATTTTTTAATTTGTATGCAGATATCGGAAAACACCAATTTGACTCGAGTATTTCTACTATCGATGTCATACGCTTTTTTCGCATACACAAAGGCATTGTTTAGATCATCTTCTGCTAAAAATTGCTTAGCTTGGTCTAGTAATATTAGTTCAGGCGATGGTAAGTGAGCCGACAACGCTTCTTTTATTTCTTCTTCAGTTTTTACACCTGGTAACATATCGACCGGTGCTCCACCTTTTAAAACCACGATGGTAGGTAAAGCTTGTAAGCCAATTTGTTGAGCAAGCTGAGAGGCTAGAGCTTGCTGAACATCACAATCAATAACACCAATCGTGATATGCTCACTATATGTCGCAGCAATCCCCTCTAATATCTGGTCCTGCTGAACACATTCGGGATTTTGGCCACTATAAAATGTCAACAGTAGCACTTTCTCAGGGTTTGGGTCTGTTATTACTTGCTGAATATTTTCAGGGGTAAGTTGGATTTTATTGCTCATGCTCTGTTATCTGTATAAATAGTTAATATGGTTGATATAGTGGCAATATCTGAATTTACAACTACGAGCATAAACAATTATGTAGAGCTTGGCTTTCTCTTTCGAGTAAATTTCCTCTTTTTTCCTCCGCGCTTTTTCAATGCCATTGTCGGTACTTCTTTTAGCGCAGTTATATTTATAGACTGAGCACTATTAATAAAAACACTCAGCTCGTCACGAAGTGGCTGCATAAATTGGTTATAGGAGGTTTCTTTGTTGGCAATCTTTCCAAGCAATGATTCCCAAAGCGCAGTCCTATCTGGTAATGAGAGCGACTCTGGTAAAGTTTGAATAAATGCTTTGCCAAGCGCCGTAGAGTATATCGTTTTACCGTCTCGTCGCAGAAACTGCCTTTTAAATAATAACTCAATGATCCCAGCTCGAGTTGCTTCTGTTCCAAGTCCATCCGTATCTTTCAATACCTTTTTAATTGATTGATCAGATACAAACCGTGCAATGCCTGTCATTGCACCAAGTAGACTTGCTTCAGTGTAATGTTTTGGCGGCTGAGTTTGCTTCTCTTTCACCTCTCCTTTGTCACATAGTAGCTGCTCCCCTATTTGCAACTCTGGTAAAAGACTTTCCTTCTCTGTTTCTGGTTTTTTATATAGAACTTTAAAACCTTTATCTATTACTTGCTTGGCTTGTGCTTTGAATTGGCCTCCACCGATCTCTAATTCAACCTGAGTTTCATTGTAGCGATATGGGTGAAAGAATTGCGCTAAGTATTGTATCGAGATAAGTTGATAAACTTGCAGTTCTTGATAACCAAGCTGCGCACTGCGAAGCTTTTTAGTAGTTGGAATAATCGCGTGATGCGCTTCGACTTTTTTATCATTCCAGCACGCTCCTTTTTGGCTCATGTCTGCTAACTTAACGTATTTGCTTTCCAACCCCTGATTATGTTCTGCCGCGCAAACCACTTGCTCTCTTTCAGCAAAGTGCTCTTTTGGTAGATAACGGTTATCTGATCTGGGGTATGTGATCAGTTTATGTTTCTCATAGAGTGTTTGACAAATATCCAGCACTTGCTGAGCAGATAAACCATAGCGTTTATTTGCATCAATCTGTAAAGAAGAAAGGTTGTAGGGTAATGGTGGATTTATCTTTTTGGGTTTTGTTTCAACTTGCTTTACCGTTGCTTGCTTTTTATTGATCCGAGCAGCGACATTTTCGGCCAAAGCTTTTACCAAGACACGCCCATCTTCATCCATATAAGGCTTACATGCTTCACTTGGCACCCACTTAGCTTCAAAAATTCCCCAATCCGGTTTATTGATGTGTGCAATCACTTCATAAAAGGGTTTAGATACAAAGCTCTCAATTTCGAGATCCCTTCTAACAACCAAGCCGAGTACCGGAGTTTGCACTCTGCCAACCGACAAAACAGTATTCACACCCGCTTTTTGCCCAGCCAACGTAAATGCTCTGGTTAGATTCATACCAAAGAGCCAATCGGCTCGAGCTCTTGCAAGCGCAGACACACTTAAAGGGATAAATTCTTGGTTGGAACGTGTTGAGGCCAGTGCCTTTTTCACGGCTTGTGGATTCAAGTCACTGATCAACAAGCGTTGAATCGTTGCTCTTTTTTGTTCTGGCAGCGATACGTATTGAAATACTTCGTCTACAAGCAGCTGCCCTTCTCTATCGGGATCTCCTGCATGATATATTTCGTCAGCTTTTGTGAGTAATCGTTTTAATGTAGTAAGCTGCTTTTTTGTTTTAGCTTTTGCTTTAAACTGCCATTGCGCTGGCATGATTGGTAGATCATGAAACTGCCACTTTTTATACTTAGCGTCATAATCTTCAGGCTCAGCTTGCTCAAGTAAGTGGCCAATACACCAAGAAACCACATCACCGTTGGCAAGCTCTATGTATCCATCTTGTTTTTTGTGAGGTTTTGGCAAAACATCTGCAATTGCTCTGCCTAAGGAAGGTTTTTCAGCGATATATAGTTTCATGATTATATTAACTGTATATAGATACAGTTAATATAATCAATTTTTTCGAGAAAGGCCATAACTATCAAGTGACTGCTACAACCTTCCACGATTAGCTTTACTTAAGTTGTCAACAAGTTCAACTGCTTATGCTTTTGCTCAACTATTTGTGTCATAGAACTTGCAGCTAGCTCTACTTCATCCGCAAATTGAGATAGCTCTGCCGCCGCATCTGAGATCCCTGTGGTATTTGTGTTAATTTCCTCCGTAACCATACTTTGCTCCTCTGCTGCTGTCGCTATCTGAGTTACTTCGTTAGAAATGCTGGTAAGCTCTCCTACTAGTGTGCTCATTAACCGCGCTGACTCTTGGCAGTAACTCACTGCGTCTTCGCCTAATTTTACAGAGCTTTCAATTATTCGACCGGAATTTGCAACTTCGCTTTGCAAGTTATCTATAAGCTTACTTATATCATCTGTTGACGCTTGAGTTTTCGATGCCAAAGCTCTAACTTCATCAGCAACAACCGCAAAGCCACGCCCCTGCTCTCCTGCTCTCGCGGCTTCAATTGCCGCATTCAAAGCAAGCAAGTTAGTTTGTTCAGCGATTGCTCTGATCACTTCGAGTATTTTTGAAATATCATCGCTACGTTCCGATACTTTAACCACAGCTTGTTTTGCATCAATAACTTGATCCGCCATTGATTGTACGGTTTCAGTCGTTTTAATAATGCTTTGCTCGCTTTGTTGAACTTGGTCTGCCGCTTGGTTAGTACTGGCTGCCGCCTTCTCGGACGCCCTTGCGACCTCTGAGGCTGTCGCACTTAATTCGTTAATCGCGGTTACAACGCTGTCGATTTCTAAATGCTGATTCGCGACTTTATTTTTGATATTAATAGCAGCTTCTGTAGTGCGATGAGACTGTTCATAAGAAGACTCCGCAAGCCCTTTAAGATCATCAATCATATTTCTGAGCTTTTCGGTAAAGCGATTAAAGCCTTGAGCTAATGCGATAAGCTCTGCATGATGGCTCACTTCTAATTCGTGCGTTAGATCTCCCTCGCTAGATGCTAAGTTCTCTACTCGTTTTTGAATATGAGTCAAAGGACCAATAATCGTGTTAACCAATACAAATGCAATCGCGATCCCTATTGCTGCGATCACCACTCCAATTGTCAGCATCCAGCGTCCTACAGAGTTAGCTGACTCCTCTAATTGACTTTGCAAAGTAGTAGCAGACTCGAGTGCTATCGCTTTTGGTAATTCAATGACCAAAGACCAGGTTGTATTAGGTAACTTGATATTGATTGGCACGGATACAACCAAGTCATTCTCTAAATTTTCAATACCAGTTCCTTTGTGTAGCGACTGTAAAACGTCAGCGCGCTCGGTAGTTGTTGACTCGGCCAGTGGACGTGCAAGCTTGTCATAATGACTGGATCCGACCACAAGACCTAAATCACTCAGCAAGGTTACTTTAGCTGCTCCCGAATAAAGCGACTCAGATAGCTCGTCAACCAGCGTCTGGAAAATAGGCAAATTAACATCCACGCCGACCAAGCCTTTAAATTGACGATTAACAACAACAGGGACTGTAAGCGAGGTCATTAGCATCTCATTGCCCGCTGATATTTCATATAAATATGGCTCCATGATACATGGCGCCACTTTATCTTTTGCACAGAGATACCACTCAGCTTCACGCAAACCAAATTCGTTGATGTTATCAAGGTACTTTGCTTCAGCTGACTCAACTTTTTGTTGCACAGGTCCTGTAGATTCTTGTGTAAAATAAAGCTCCAACGTTCCTGATTTAACAACTGAATGTGAAGCGCCTTCCGTAAAGCGAGTATCATCACCGTCATAACCGTTCGGCTCAAATTGTGCGTACATGGAAGAGACGAACCTATTTTGCTCTAGTGCACCAAACACCACTTCTTGAACTTGCTCTCGACTCAGTGGGTTTTCCTTGGAAGTATGGGACAATATCCCAGCCAAAGTATAGGGTACTCTGTAGGCTTCATTAATAAACCCTGATACCCTTTGACCATATTGGTTGGCTTTTGCTACCAACCCTTGAGAAATTTCATCGTATATTGCTTGTTGAACTCCTTTGCTCTGCTTTGCATTTTCCTCCGCTAGATGAAACCACATCGTTGCCACTAATATAACAACTAAACTCGTTACTAATACTGTTACAAAAAATAAGAGTTTGTTTTTAATTGAAGCTTGTTTCATAACATTCCCAATTTTTAGCGTTTACATGCAAACGAATTGCACCATACATTCTTCTTAACTTGATAAAAATGGTTAACCTGAGCGCCGCACAATCAAAGCTTTCTAGTCGCCAGTTTTGTAAAAGCAGTGAATTGAACATTTTTACCTGAACCACAAGTTACCCATACGTATTCTTATCGGCAAGTATGAAGTCTTGTTTAACTGTAGCAAAAAATTTAATAACGCACCGAGGATTATGCAGCTAAAAATACTACTTATTTGAAAGTAACGTATTGACTAGTAAATAGAAGATACATTTGAAACTGCTAAAGTTTAGCGCAACGCCAAAGGAGAGAAGATAATTTATTTTAGTATGCTCGCCATGGCATTTAGACCAAGAGGCTCCTTTTCAAGCAGTCTCTTGGTCTAAATGCCATTGATAGAAGCTGGTGGATGCTAAAAGTAGTGCCTAAGCACTACTTTTTTATTTTATCCTTACCCGTTGTTTTTTCATTACTAGGTAATCTGTGATGAATGGCCGACTTTATCAACATATAGCCTGAAATAGGGGCAGTAAGTAGCAAGAATATAGAAATTAGAATTTCTTTCACACTAATACCATCCGATGTTGTACTAAAATATACCATTGCAGAGGTTAGTAAGCATGCCATTCCTAACGTTGTTGCTTTTGTCGGGCCATGAAGACGCATAAAAAAGTCAGGCATCTTCACCAGCCCAATTGAACCGACCAGTACAAAGGAACCTCCAAGTAACAATAATATAGAAATAATCCACTCTGACATTCTGTTGCCGCTCCTATTCAATAATGTCGCCACGTAACAAGTATTTACATACAGCTACTGTGCTCACAAAACCCAACATTGCAATCAGCAAGGCCGCTTCAAAGTAAAGTGCGGTCCCCATACTCATGCCGTATAAAATAATCAATGCAATTGTATTGATATACATTGTATCAAGCGCCAAGATCCTATCGGGAATAGATGGCCCGACAACTAACCGCCAAAGGTTCAGTAATAGAGACACACCTATCATAGCGAAGACAATGAGAATTACCGTTTCTAACATTCAAAGATCTCCTTTAGAGGCTTTTCATAGCGCAATTTTATGGTGTCAATCAGTAACTGCTCATCTTTAAGATCAAGTACATGTATCAACAGGTACTTACGTTCTGAATGCTGTTTATCTCCCAGCGACTCAGGCCATGGATATACTTCTGCGCTTACGGTACCAGGCGTTAACGATACCGTGCTGGCTAAAATAGTGATGGGCATCGCTTGGTCAATGTCAAGCGGTACTAATACAAAGCCTGGCTGTAACTTTTTTGTTGGTCCTAAGATTTTTATCGCTACTTCTACATTTGCAGTGATAATGTCGTATAAAACCAGCAGCAAATGAGTAACTGCACGCCAAGGTCTTATTATTAACGGTTGTTTTGTTCTGAAGCGATAGGTGATTAGCGGGATAACTATCGCCAGTATGGTGCCCAAAATAATGTGTCCAGCTGAAACACTGTTATTCAGCAATAGCCACACCAAAAAGAGTAGCAAACTGCGAAACGGCGTAGGTAGCCATTTAAATCGAGCTTCTAATCGCATTTATTTCGCTCCTTTTAACACTGCATTTGTCATGCTAGAAAAGTCATGCAAAGAATTTGCTGCTGAGAGTGCATAGTCAGTCAACGACCCAGCAAAAATGACCATTAATGGAGCACAAGTGATAAGTACAAGCACTGCGACTATTTGCGCTGGATGCGCGTTTTCAGCAGAATGTGTATCCGCTTTACCTGTATGATGCCAAAACACTGTACTACCAGCTTTAGAGACACTGACCAAGACGGCCAAACTGACCAACAAGTACACTCCCCAGAACCAGTAAGTGTGACTCGATTCAAGCGTTGATTTTAAGATCCATACTTTGCCGATGAAGCCTGATAATGGTGGCATACCGATAACAGTAATTGCTGCGATAGCAAAGAAGATACCGAGCAACATGGGTTGAGATACAGGACGACCAGCGGTTATTCTGTCTCCGACTTTCCCTCTTTGTTTGCCAATTAAATCGGCGATCAAAAAGAGTGCTGCTGACACTAAGGTTGAGTGCACCAGATAGTAAATTGCGGCGGCGCTACTATTTACTGATTGTACCGCCACTAATGCCACCAAAGTGCCGACAGACACTACTACCAAATTCGCTGACAATTTACGTAAATCTTGACTTGCAAGTACACCTATTCCACCCATGATTATCGTTGCTAATGCAAGCCACCACAGCCACTCTTGCGCCATGTGGCTTAACTCACCTGCCTGGTCTCCAAATACTAGGGTATAAACGCGCATCATCGAATATACACCCACTTTTGTCATTATGGCGAACAGTGCTGCAACAACCGGCAATGCCGTGGCATAAGTATTAGGTAACCAGAGATGTAGCGGTAACAATGCACCTTTGAGAGCAAATACGACAAGTAGCAGAAGGCCGCCAATTTTTGCAAGATATACATCGTCGCCCTGCAAGAAAGTGATTTTATATGCCATATCAGCCATGTTAAGCGTGCCCAGCACACCATACAAAATGCCTAAGGCAATCAAAAATACCGAAGAGCCAACTAAATTTAGAATAACATATTGTAACGAGGCGCGCGTATTGTGCTTGTCGCCTCCATGCATCAGCAAGGCATAGGAAGCAATCAACAAAATTTCAAAAAATACGAATAAATTGAATGCGTCACCAGTTAAAAACGCACCATTTACGCCCATCACTAAAAAATGCAGCAATGGATGGAAGAAGCTGCCCTTTTCATCATCTCCAGCACAGCTATATAGTGAGCAAACGAAACAAAGCAGCGCTGTTAAACTTACCAACAAAGTCGAGAGCTGATCTGCAACTAACACGATACCAAATGGGGCTTGCCAGTTGCCTATTGCATAAACTTGAATTCCAGTCTGATCCACATGCAGTAAAAGCGACACGCATACTGCAAATGTAACCAATGACATAATTACGGAAACTTTACGTCTAATGTCTACATTTTTTCCACAAGGAGGCATAAGCAGGATCACCCCTGCTAGCATTGGCAATAATACCGGTAAAGAGGTCAAATGTTGGATCATGCTTTACCCTTTTTCTCAGGAACAATGCCATTGACGTGGTCATTCCCCAAATCAGAACGCCCACGGATAGCTAAAATCACTACAAACGCAGTCATCGCAAAACCGATAACGATAGCCGTAAGCACTAAAGCTTGTGGCAATGGATCTGCATAATCACTACTGTAACCAAGCACAGCTGCCTTATTTAATGTTAACCGGCCTGATGCAAACAAGAATAAATTAACGGCATAGGACAACATCGTTAAGCCCAGTACCACAGGGAATGTTCTTGCTCTTAAAATTAAAAATACGCCGCAGGCAACTAACAGGCCTACGCACGATGCGTATAGCAATTCCATTATATATTCACCTCTTCTTTAGGCGCATTTGCCGTTACTTTTCCTAGGCTTGCCAAAATCATTAATGTTGCACCAACCACTGTTATGTAAACACCGAGGTCAAACGCAATGGCGCTGGCAAGTTCAGTTTTACCAACCAGAGGTATATCAAAATAATCAAACCAAGATGTTAAGAATGGGCGGTCAAAGAACCAACTCCCCACACCAGTTGCGAGTGAAATAGCGATACCCGTTGCGATAATCTTTCGATAATTCACATCAAAGCGCTCAGCTATCCAATTTGAGCCATGTGCAATGTACTGCAAAATAAAGGCTATTGCGGTAACAAGCCCTGCGATAAATCCACCACCAGGCAGGTTGTGGCCACGCAAGAAAATATAAACCGACACAAGTAACGCAAGCGGCAATAGGCTTTGTGAGATACTTGCTAGCAATAAAGGATACTTCTCTTTAGCCCAAGGCCTACCCTCACTATCGCTACCAGGCATAAATAGTGGAAGATTAATAAGCAATTTATAAATGCCAAGTGCCGCGATACCTAGTACTGTAATTTCGCCCAGCGTATCAAAACCACGGAAGTCCACTAAGATGACGTTAACAACATTCGTACCGCCACCGCCTACTTTCGCGTTTGCGATAAAGAACTCTGAAATACTATCCAGAGGCCTTGTGATCAACGCATAACTAATGCTCCCGATGATCACACCAATGGCTGAAGCTATCCCTAAATCACGTAACACCCGAATAGAGCTAGACTCTTTTGGCGTCCTTTGTGGTAAGAAGAATAACGCCAGCATTAGTAGAATTATAGTTACGACCTCTACTGTTAACTGAGTTAAGGCTAGATCAGGAGCTGAGAAACGCGTAAAGGCAACCGATACCATTAAACCAACGACAGAAATCATTAATAGTGCGACCATACGAGTACGGTGCCAAATCACGGTTCCTATCGCACCAATCATTAATAACCCTGCACCAATCGCATTGTGAACATCAATGGGCGTTGGCTCCATATTTCCAACCAGCTGCGACATTTCAAATAATGGCCAACCAGCACTTACTAGCACTACAATGAACATCAGCATTAAGTAACGCTGAAGTGAGCCATTTTCAATTGCGTTGATGCGTGCACGGCTCCATGAAACGATGTTGTACATGGTACGCTCAAAGACTTTTTTGGCATTCATCGGTGGCAGTGAAGCTTGGAATTGAAATAGATATTTACGTTGTGTGTAAATGAATAAGCCACCGCAAACAGCTAAGCCACTCATTAATAAAGGCAGATTAAAACCATGCCAGATTGCAATCTCAAACACGGGCGCGGCTTCGCCAAGTACAGCACTTGATGCCGTTTTCAACATTCCGTCCACAACAAAATTTGGGAACATACCAACAATCAAGCACAATGCCACAAGTATTTCGATAGGAAAACGCATATACCTTGGCGCTTCATGTGGCTCTTTTGGTAAGTCAATAGGTTCACCGTTAAAGAAAACATCGTGAATAAACCGTGCTGAATATGCCACCGAAAACGCACCCGCAACTGTCGCCAAGATAGGTATCAACCAAGACATTGAACCAAGCAATTGCTGATGTAGCGTTTCAGCAAAGAACATCTCTTTGGATAGGAAGCCATTCAATAAAGGAACTCCCGCCATAGCCGATGCCGCAACCATCGCCAACGTCGCTGTATATGGCATAAATCGCCACATACCATTGAGCTTACGCATATCACGAGTACCAGTCTCGTGATCGATGATTCCGGTAGCCATAAATAGCGATGCTTTAAATGTCGCGTGATTAATGATGTGGAATACCGCCGCAACTGTTGCAAGCTCAGTGTCTAAGCCGAGCAACAAAGTGATTAAGCCCAAGTGGCTAATCGTTGAAAACGCCAGAAGGCCTTTTAGATCATGTTTAAATAACGCAATATAGGCGCCAACGAGCAGCGTTGCTAAGCCAGTTAAGCCTACGAGAATAAACCACAGCTCTGTACCCGCTAGCGCAGGATAAAAACGTGCTAGTAAGAATATACCTGCTTTTACCATAGTTGCAGAATGTAAATAGGCACTGACAGGTGTTGGCGCAGCCATCGCGTGTGGCAACCAAAAGTGAAATGGGAACTGCGCTGATTTTGTGAACGCACCGAGTAACACAAGGATCAAAGCAACTTCATACAAAGCATGTGATTGAATAAGCTCTCTGCTGGACAAGATAACATCAAGGTTATAGCTTCCAACAATATCACCGATGAGCATAAGGCCCGCAAGCAGTGCTAATCCGCCGCCGCCAGTAATCGCCAGTGCCATCTTCGCACCCTTACGCGCTTCAGATTTATGCCACCAATAGCTAATAAGTAAAAATGAGCTAATACTGGTAAGCTCCCAAAAGAGCCACAACTGCAACACATTATTGGACATTACAATACCAAGCATAGCTGTCATAAAGAGCATTAGATAAGCATACAGCTTGGGCATTGAGTCGTTGGCGCTTAGGTAATATCTGGCATAAAAGATAACCAGCATACCAATACCTAAGATCATAAAGACAAACAACAGTGCCAAGCCATCGAGTCTGAAGGCAATGTTGATATCGAGAAGCGGAACCCATTCGAATGTCGATCGAATAGTTTCTCCTGCAAAAACAGCAGGCGCATGGTCAATAGCGAGTAAAAGTGCCAATGCTGGCGCTACTAAGGTTATAGCAGTTGACTGATTACGAGAGAGCTTTCCCGTGAATGCAGAGATAAAACTGCCAATTAAGGATAGCAAGGGTATCCAAAATAAAGTCATAGATGAAACCTTTTATTTGCGTCGTTATGGCTCGTTTCGGTTAACATGCTGATGCGCCCTCCAAGTTGGAGCAATCGGTACACGTTCACCACACGTACATGAACCCTGTTATACTTGATTAGTGTTTGAGTTGTCTAGGGTTTCACTTTCTAGCTGATGCTATTTTAGACAACCTTAACAAACTATTCAGAATAAATTCAAAATTATTCGGCAGAATTAACCGCTAAGTTATCTTTGGAACGCTGTGAATTCAGCACTAAGAGCCATTTCTTACGGTAGGTTTCATTTAATTTGATTGATTGATATTCAAGTAAAGAATGTACTTTAGATGGCTTGTATGACGGCAATTTACCATGCTCGCACGTGCGACTGGGCACCCAATTGTTTGGTGCTTGTTCACCAACGTAAAGATTTGGTGCCTTATGGCCTGAATTGGCGCATAACCATTTTGCCTTTTCAGTGGCGACAGGGTATTCATCCTCAAAACCGCTAAAGTGCATCAGCTCATGAATAAACGTGTTATAGGTACTATCAGGCGTTAAAGTCATCGTGTGATGACGTACATTAGCTAAACCATCACGAGCCATTAATACCAGATGGTCATAATGTGCAAAAGTATCGCTATTTTGCAATTTACATGTCGCAAAGCCGCGGTATTTCTCGCAGTTTAACTTTTCAGCAACATAAATCGGTCTTGATAGGCAATATACTCCCCTCTTTGGCTCTGGCCTTAGCTCGAAAGCACGCTTTAGCACCTGCAGATGATGCAGCCCCTTAAGATCACTGGCAATAAGTGCTAACGTAAACTGGCAAGATTGTGATCCCCATTGCATTTGAGAACTTAGTTGAAATGGCGCTAAAAGTGCACTTTGTGAAAATGAGCTAACTGGCTTACCGCGCCAAACTTGCAGCAAAGTAGTATATTCCTCGCTCAATGTGTAACGAGTCGACAGCGCTTGTAATGTGTCAAAAGCCCCCTGCTTCACGATGTCGTGCAGCAGTGCCTGTCGTTGTGTTTGACTAAAACGCCCCCAAGCATCTAACAGAAAAAGCTCCGCTTTAATCATTTGACTAGCATCAAGTATTCTTTTAAGACGCTCAAATTCCCAATTAGGCTGCTGCAATCTCGCGATTGTGTTGAGTAATTTATCCGTTGCATGTTCTGGTGCGAGCTTGAACCTTGAGGCAATCTGAAAGTAGCTGGTGGGATTCGCCACTATGAGGCCAGATTGCTGCTCAGGCGACAGGTGTGCAAAGTTAGGGCTGCTAGAAACAAGCAGCCCTAATAAAATTGTTGATAGAAGAAAGTTAACTAGCGTCTGGTTCTTCATCTAAGCGAGCAAGCAAGTCAAGCTCTAAACGAGCATATTTATGCTCAACAAACTCAAAAACATTAGTCGCAAGCGCAAGTTTGAAATAATTAATGGCTGAAGCGATATCTCCTGTCGCCTGAGCTTGCTTTGCCAAATAAAAATAGGCCTCACATAAACGTTGTGCGTATTCTTCTTGTGTACTTACACCTTCAGCAATTTGCGCCAAAAACTGTGGCTCAGACAAGGTGCCTAGATAAAGCTCCACGAGTTGAGAAGACCATTCATTTGGATCCAGTGACTCGCTATTCGCCGACAATGTTTGTTTTGCAAGCTCGGGATCCACTTGAGACTGAGCTAAGTACAACCACATTATCCGATATGCGTCTTTGGGCGCCCGTGCTAAAAATGCCTTAAAGTCTTGTACTGCTAATGCTGGTCTTTCGCCATAATATAGTGCAATACCTCGATTCAGGTAGGCGTACTCATGCTGTTCATCAAGCTCCAACACCGCATCAAACATTTCGTAGGCACGACCATAGTTTTGCTCTAACGTCTGGTGGATACCCAAAAAGTTATACACCTCAGCCAAGTCAGGTTTAAGTTGCACCGCACGGTTAAAATCGATACGCGCAAGTGTCTGTAACCCTATGCTATCGTATAGCATACCCCTGTTATAAAGTAGCTGAGCACGCTGTTCTACCGCCATATCAGGCTGTAACAGTAGCTCGTTGAATCGAGCAATGGCAATTTCATTTCGAAAATTTGCCTGAAGTGGTACTGCAAGCGGAACATTTACAATGTTTTTAGTGGCCTCTGTCGGTGTGCTTTTACATCCAACCAGCCCTAATAGCATCAATGGCACAACTATATTCGCTAACTTCATTTCCTTCCTCATTCAATGGCATTCGCCCGTTTAGAGTTGCTATATCGGTTTGCTTAATTAAATTTTATATTTTAAAGCGATAAAATATTGCCAATAAAACCGCTTCCCAACTCAGCCAACGCCAAACTATCTATGACCACATAAAAAAGCAATAGCGTTGCAACCTAATTACTCACTAAAAGCTCCTTTTACTCTGCTGACGTAAGCTCTCTCAAAATGAGCGAGTATTAAGCAAAATAGCATTACTAAATCACCAATATTACCTATTATACGATTTAGCTGTAACCTCTATAGACTAGGTAAAGTCTGTTTTGTTTCATTATTTTATATTAATTTGCTTAATTAAGTGAGCTATTTTGAGGTACAAGAGCCATGTCGATAACATCGTTACCACCACTTATACCGGCAAGGTGCACTCATTATTATACCTATGATCTTAATTAAGAGGTCTATCTTGAGGCGAGAAAATCTCGTCAATCAGTAGGCAAAAATTTTGCTATTTAGTTGTTCTAGATAAGAAATTTTTAACGCTGTTAACATCATCTGCGCATAAAAAAAGGGGCCATTCAGCCCCTTTGCACTTCTAATCTACGTAAAAAGTAATGTTTAAATTACTCTGCGCCTTCTTCTTTTGGCTGCTCCGCGTTAGACTCTAGTGCTTCTTTGATACTTAAACGTACACGACCTTGACGGTCTACCTCTAATACCTTAACTTTTACTTCTTGGCCTACAGTTAAGTGATCAGACACGTTATTTACACGCTCTGTGCTGATCTGTGAGATATGTACTAAGCCATCTTTGCCAGGAAGTACATTAACGAATGCGCCAAAGTCAACGATACGGATAACTTTACCAGTGTAAAGCGTACCTACTTCAAGTTCAGCTGTAAGGGCTTCGATACGTGAGATAGCTGCTTTTGCGCTATTACCATTCGTTGCAGCGATCTTGATTGTACCGTCGTCTTCAATTTCAATCGTTGTGTCTGTTTCTTCAGTAAGCTGACGAATTGTCGCACCACCTTTACCGATAACTTCAGCAATCTTCTTCGCTGGGATCTTCATCGTGTAGATACGTGGAGCAAATTCAGATAACTCTTCTGAAGGCGCAGCAATCGCTTGATCCATCACACCTAGGATGTGTAGTCGAGCCGCTTTCGCTTGGCGAAGTGCGATTTGCATGATTTCTTTGGTGATACCTTCAATCTTGATATCCATTTGTAGTGCAGTTACACCATTTGCTGTACCCGCTACTTTAAAGTCCATATCACCTAAGTGATCTTCGTCACCAAGGATGTCAGAAAGTACAACGAAATCTTCGCCTTCTTTTACTAGACCCATCGCGATACCAGCAACTGACGCTTTAACTGGAACACCCGCATTCATCAGCGCAAGTGAAGTACCACATACTGATGCCATTGAAGATGAACCGTTTGATTCAGTGATCTCAGATACTACACGTACTGAATATGGGAATTCAGCTAGAGTTGGCATCACTGCCGCAATACCACGCTTAGCTAGATTACCGTGGCCGATTTCGCGACGCTTAGGAGAGCCTACAAAACCCGTTTCACCTACACAGAATGGAGGGAAGTTATAGTGCAGCATGAAGTGATGCTTGTGAGTACCTGTTAGGTCATCTAGCATCTGCGCGTCACGCTCAGTACCAAGAGTTGCTGTTACAAGTGCCTGAGTTTCACCACGAGTAAAGATTGCAGAACCGTGAGTACGTGGCAGTACACCTGTCATTACGTCTAGTGCACGAACCATGTCTGGTTCACGACCGTCGATACGTTTTTCGCCAGCGATGATGCGGCTACGTACAATTTTCTTCTCAAGTGAGCTGAATTCTTTACCTACCACTTGCTCATCTAGTGACTCGCCTTCAGCAACTTCAGCGCCTAGTTTTTCAATAACTTCTGCTTTTGCTTCAGAAAGTGCTTCTTTACGTGCAACTTTGTCAATAATACGGTAAGCATCACCTACTTTTTGTTCAGCGATAGCCGCAACTTTTTCGGTAAGTGTTAGGTCTTTTTCTGGTGCAGCCCAATCCCATGCAGCTTTACCAGCTTCAGCACGGAACTCTTCGATTGCTTTGATGATAGCTTGTGATTGCTCGTGACCATAAACCACAGCGCCAAGCATTTCTTCTTCAGTCAGTACTTCAGCTTCTGATTCAACCATTAATACTGCGTTTTCAGTACCAGCAACAACCAAGTCAAGCTTACTTGTCTCTAGCTCTTTAAGAGTTGGGTTTAGTACATATTGACCGTCGATGAAACCAACGCGCGCTGCACCTAGAGGACCATTAAATGGAATACCCGAGATAGCCAGTGCAGCTGAAGTACCAATCAAAGCAACGATATCAGGTTGGATCTCTGGATTTACAGAAACCACTGTCGCGATAACCTGAACTTCGTTTACGAAGCCATCTGGGAATAGAGGACGAATTGGACGGTCAATAAGACGAGCTGTTAATGTCTCACCGTCTGAAGGACGACCTTCACGCTTCAAGAAACCACCAGGGATACGACCCGCAGCATACATTTTTTCTTGGTAGTTAACAGTCAGTGGGAAAAAGTCTTGACCCGGTGCTGCTTCTCTTTTACCAACTACAGTAACAAGTACTGAAGTATCGCCAATGCTTGCAAGTACTGCGCCGTCAGCTTGACGCGCGATAGCACCTGTCTCTAGTGTCACCGTGTGTTGACCTAGTTGAAATTCTTTAATAATTGCTTGCACAATATTTTCCTTACTAAATTGTTTTCAACGCCAACAGGGACCAATCACAGTCTTAAATAAACTCATCATAATTTACTTAAGCACTACAATTGGCAGACCAATTGACGTTTGTTTAAAAGTATTTTTAAACGGTTGTAAGTATACTGATAGAACAGCCACAAAAAAA
>NZ_RCSQ01000134.1:0-14781 GCF_004103255.1 Pseudoalteromonas sp. PS5 | reverse complement strand
AGAACAACTAAATAGCAGAATTTTAGCCTTGTTATCGGCAAGATTTTCTCACCTCAAATAGACCACTTAATTAAGAAAATTGGTATAAGTTTAATATGTTTGTGCGTCTAGTGATTGCCCATTGACATCTATAGAATCATCAGACATTAAATATAAATAAGTAGGCATCAAGTCTTCAGGTGTCTTTAGTTTATCTTTATCTTCACCTGGGAATGCTGATGCACGCATGCTGGTATTCGTCGCACCAGGATTAATACAATTAATACGTATATTGGTTTTGCCAACTTCTTCAGCCCAAGTTTGCATCATACCTTCTGTTGCAAATTTAGAGATGGCATAGGCTCCCCAAAACTCACGACCTTTGCGCCCTACACCAGAAGAGGTGAATACAATAGAGGCATGTGGCGCTTTGCGCATGACAGGGAACAAAGATTTGGTGATAACCGCTTGAGCTGTTACGTTTACTTTCATAATGTTTTCGAAAGTTGAAACGCAAAAATGCTCCATCGGTCCTAAAGACCCAAGAATTGACGCGTTATTGAGCAATCCATCCAATTTACCAAACTGCTGCTCAATGGTCGCTGCTAAGTCGCGAAAATGCTGCTTGGTTGCACCGCGCAAATCCATAGGTACAATAGCAGGCTGTGGATAACCTGCGTTAACAATTTCATCATAGACAGCTTCTAGCTTACTGGTGGTTTTGCCTAATAATATGACGGTTGCACCATATTTTGCATAGTTAATCGCTGCAACTCGGCCGATGCCATCGCCAGCACCAGTTACTAATATCGTTTTGTTTGCAAGTGCGTTTTCAGGAGCTTGATAAGTCTGCATTCTGGACCCCAAATAAGATGTTTATGTCATTTTATCATAATGCGCTAGCAAGTAAGCGAATTTATTGTAAATATGGCTGGCGAAATAACAAAGTTTGAGTTAAGTTTAACTGGTCTAATGTCTTATTAAAAATGCAATTACATAGAATTAACGAGAATTATCACAATAATAATAAGATTATGTCGGAGCCTATAAAATGAAAAAAATGCTACTCTCACTCGCAGTATCAGCAGCACTTGCTGGCTGTGGAGGCGGTGAAACGTTAGAAGACGTTAAAAATGATACCGCGCCCGTTTCTCCAACCATCTCAGTAAAATTTGACCCGTCTGGTGGTGTTATCTCAGTCCCTAACGATATATTGTTGTCAGGTACCCAAGATGGCACATTAAACTTACCAGGTGAAATGCTTGGAAAAGTTGATGGTGACGGCAATCCTGTGGTGACTCGTGCGCACTATGCAGATCCTGGTATTGTACTTGGAGCGCAAGATGGCTGGTCAACGCAAATGCCGTTTGCCATTGACATGACAACGCCAAATGGCCTTAAAGTTGATGCACAAAGCGTGCAGACCCCAGGTTCAATCCGTATTTTTGAAGTGAAAATGGGTGGTCCATTAGCCCAAGATCCAAAGTGCTCGGCACTACCTTCAGGAATTGCATGCGAAGTGGTGGCTGAGCTTGAGTTTGGTCCACAGGGTGATTTTGTAACGATGGCAAATAGTGCTGGTAACGGTGTTGTTATCGTTCCTGTCAAACCATTCAAGCCGCAAACTACGTACATCACAGTTTTGACGACGGGATTAAAAGATTCATCAGGTCAGAGCGTTGATGCCTCTTCAACATACTCGTTGCTACGCCAAGGCTCACCTTTAGTCACCGACACTCAGAAGTCACTACAAGCGGTGATCCAGAGTTATGAAAAAGCGGTAACTGATGCGGGTGTGACTAGTACAGAAATTATTTACACCGCAGCGATGACCACACAATCTGTTGGTGCTGGTTTAGCTGCAACCAAAGCTTTACTTGCACAATCGCTCGCGAAGAATGCGCCACCGGTTGTTGCGGTTCCGGCTCAGGCACCCATGACGGTCGCTGATGCACTAGAAGGTAAAGTGCCAGCAGCAGTATTACCGGCTTTTGAACAAATCAAATTAATGCGTGGTGTTATTCAGTTACCACAATACTTAGCGAAACCTCAGACAGGCGATATAGAAGCATTAGCAGATACCTACTGGCAGGCGTTGTGTGACAGCCCCGTTACTTTAGGTGGATATGTTGCACAAGGTGGTCAGTTACCACCTGAAGCGCAGGGGGACGACCAAATTTGTGCAAGTTTCCCAGTACCTGAAGGGGTTCCTCAGTTTAGGAGTATCGGTGTAGATAAACAACGATTTATCACTAGATACAACCCAATACCAAAGCAGCAATGGCTGGCGAATGTGCCGGTTCAAATTACATCACCTTCCGGCGAGGCCCCTAATGGTGGATGGCCTGTTGTTATTTTGCAGCACGGTATAACCAGTAAAAAAGAAGATATGCTTGGCTTGACGCTATCACTAACGCAAGCTGGCTTTGCGACGGTCGCAATCGACCACCCAATGCATGGCGAACGTGGTATTGATATTGACGGTGATGGTAACGATGAATTCAATGCCTCGACCGGTAGCGTACTTTCTTACATGAATCTGACATCGTTATTGGTAGCAAGAGATAACTTGAAGCAATCGGCTGCCGATTTGATGGGCTTACGTGTTGGTCTTAACTTTATTAACGTAGCATCGGGCGGTCAAGTTAACTTCAATACTCAGCAAGTCAGTTATTTAGGTCACTCTCTTGGTTCTATTGTGGGCCCAAGTTTCCTTACACAAACTAACGCGCCACTTGATGTAAATGTTGATCACCTATTTAAAGTGGATACGGCAGTACTTGCTAGTGGTGGTTCAGGTATTGCAAACTTCTTGATTGAATCAAAATCATTTGGCCCATTTGTGCAAGGTTCGGTATTGAGCTCTGCTGGTAATTTGGCGTCACAAGCATTCAATGGCTATTTACAGGAAGGGGCTGCTGCTGATTGCGGCGCATTTGCTGCGGTACCAAGTGAGTTTATGTCATGTGCGTACGCGACCTTTAGAGGTGGCCTAGAAGCTGCAGAGGATACGGCAACGCTTGCATTGATTGACGCAACCGTAACGCAATTTGGTTTTGCTGCGCAGACTGTGCTAGATAGTGCAGATCCACTAAACTACGCGTCATCAGTTAAGGCGTTACAGACTCCAGTTTATATGAGTGTCGTAACAGGTGGTGTGAATGGTAATGCTGCGGACTTGGTTATCCCTCCGACAACAGAACGTAGCTTCTTATCTGGTAGTTTACCACTTGCAAGCTTCATGGGGTTAAACTCAGTTAATGAAACGCAAGTCACTCCGGGTAGTTACGTGGTTAAGTTTTCTCAAGGGCACCATAGCTCGATTTTGACCACTGGTTTTGCTGAAAAAGCAGGTGGAACTGCAGCTGGCCATGCTGCCGCATCGGTTGAAATGCAAACTCAAGTTGCCAGCTTCTTGAAGTCTAAAGGCGCAGTACTTCAGATATCTAATCCAGACGTTGTTGCAAACTAAAGCGTTTTTCGAGACTATAACAGGCCGCAGATAGCGGCCTTTTTTGTGTCCATTTGACCGCGAACGCAATGGATAACTTTTTCAGCTAAACGAGGAGAGTAATTTGGCATTTTTGTTTGAATATGGGTTATTTTTGGCCAAAGCAGTGACTATTATATTTGCTATCGCAGTGGTTATTATGTTGGTTGTAGGTGCCAGCCATAAACCGAAACCAAAGAAAGGTGAAATTGAAGTCACTGATTTGAGTGAGAGCTTGGCAAAATCTAAAGAACAGTTTTTAGAACAAACCTTAGACAAAAAAGCACTCAAGGCACGCAATAAAACGCAGTCGAGAGAACAAAAAAACCAAGATAAGCTTAAAGAAACAGTCAAAAATGTATTTTATATCGAATTCAACGGCAGTATGGACGCACATGAGGTATCAGGCTTACGGGAGGAGATAAATGCTATTCTCACAATCGCTGATAAAGCCACAGATCAAGTTATTGTCTCTGTTGAAAGTGGCGGTGGTGTGGTTCATGGTTATGGTTTAGGTGCATCGCAGCTAACTCGTATTAAACAAGCAGGGATCCCACTGACGGTATGTGTTGATAAAGTGGCCGCTAGCGGCGGATATATGATGGCTTGTGTTGCAGATAAGATTATCGCAGCCCCGTTCGCGATTATTGGCTCTATTGGCGTAATAGCACAGATCCCCAACTTCAATCGTTTGTTGAAAAAGAATAACGTAGATTTTGAGATGGTCACTGCCGGTGAATATAAGCGCACATTAACCTTGTTTGGCGAGAACACCGATAAGGGACGCGAAAAGTTTAAAGAAGAAATCGAGCAGACGCATGGTTTATTTAAACACTTTGTCGCTGAAAATCGCGCTGATCTCGAGATCGAGAAAGTAGCAACGGGTGAACATTGGTTTGGTACACAGGCGCTCGCACTTAAACTCGTTGATGAAATCTCTACCAGTGATGATTTACTTATGTCATTAAACGAAAATCATCAGCTTTATAAAGTGAGTTATAGAGTGAAAAGGGGCGTTGCGGAGAAGTTTGGTCTGCAACTGGGCAATGCTTTGGAGCGTGTAGCCATCAAAACACTGTCTAAACTAAACCTCTCTAAGTATTCTGCATAGTACTCATTAATAATTGATAGGCGATAACTTATTATCACCTATCAATGCTTGCAAAGATAGACACTGGCACAGCAGCCTCCTTTAACAAACTCAATGTGGCACTGCTAATTAAGCTGCTGGCATAGTTGTTCCACTAACTTCAAGCCAAGACCATATCCTAGAGTGTCAATCTGCGCTGTTAGATTGTCCATGGATTCGGTGTTTTTTATCGTGATCAGATCCTGGTGTTGGTGTATTTCGATAGTGCCACAAAATGTATGCTGCATCGCATTTCCAATGAGGTTACCAATCACGATTTTAGCGGCGGCACTGGGAAGCCAAACCTGATAGCGGGATAAATCAAACGACATTTGAATATCACGCTCTGCAATTAAATAACTTAATGCTTTGACTTGTGATTGAATAAGCCAGTATAAAAAGTGGGGACGCGTAAGAAACGGGCTATGGAATAGCGGCATCTATTGTTTTGGGCATTAACACGTAGTGACAAATAACAAATTTGCGCTAGATTATACTACTAACTTTGGTTAGTGTAGCTGTTGGCATTTTTAATTTAAGGAAAATTTTGATGCTTTACATAAGAACTTATCTAATAGGAATATTGTCCCTATTTTTGTGGGGATGTGGCGGGTCTAGTGACTCACAACCCTCCGAAACCCCAGCTACAACACCACCAGAAATAAAAAGCTATATAATTTCGACTTCTTTTAATGAGGGGGGATTTATTACACCTGAATCATTCGAACTAGCCGAAAACTCAGACAAAACGTTTGTGATCAGTGTCGATCAAGGCCATGAACTAGAGAGTGTTTCTGGCTGCAACGGGACGCTAAATGAAGATAATTTTACAGTCAGTAATCCTGCAGCAAATTGCACGATCAAAGTCAGGTTCAAAGCCTATCAATATTCAGTTAATGTTGCGACCTCAGTTGGAGGCTGGGTAGACAAGCCCAATTACCAATTGCCTTATGGTGAAACTGCGAAGGTTAATATTAATCCCAATAGTGACCATTTTATAAATTCGGTAACAGGCTGTGGTGGTAGGTTAAATGAACAACAGTACACAACAGGTGCTATCAATGCTGATTGTACTGTAGATGTCAATTTCAATAGCCATTTCCCAATGCCTGCTGAAGGTATTGAACGCATACGTCTACCTGTTGTCGTTCATGTGATAGAAAATGAATATGTGCAGATAAGCGATGAACAAATATATTCTCAAATCGAAGCGACAAATCGACATTTCAGAGCTCTAAATAGAGATGACCTTGAAACAATTGACGATACACTTGTGCCGTATATTGCGGATACTGGTATACAACTTTATTTGGCCACTCACGATCCTGACGGTAACCCTCATTCAGGTATAAACAGAAAAACAGCGGCGTTGAGTATCATTACGCTCGATAATGCTTATGCAAAAGCTGAAAAAGGCGGCATCGATGCTTGGCCAAACGATCAATACATTAATGTATGGGTCGGGTATGCACGAGATTTACAAGGAAAGCTGGGATTACTCGGAAGAGCGAATATTCCAGGGCTTGTTGAAGATAGATTGGTAGGAGTTGTTGTAGCGGACTCTGTGTTTGGTGTAATACCTCCACGAGAGCCCAGATTTGATGAGGGAAAAACGTTCACCCATGAACTAGGTCATCTATTTGGTTTGATCGGTCACACACATGGCGTACCTACCGATGAAAATACCCACCGTCATTTGACTTGTGATGGTCAACCGACAACACAATGTAAAAATAGCGACTTGGTAATGAATTTTATGAATGCTGAGTCAGATGATAAAGATCAAAAAATGTTTTCCATCAGCCAGTATAAAGTGATGCAAACATGGCTGAAAACAGGTCCCTTACAGGCACTTTATCTTAACAATCAGAACAATAACTAGAACAGCTCCGGGTGCTGGCAAGATTAGTCTGCGGTGTATCGTTACGCTGTAGACTTTTCGCCGTCATCAATAGCATTTTTAGGTGTTGTATCGAGCTTTATCAGGCGCTCCATAACTACGCAGGCCGTCAGATCTCCTGTGACATTGAGCACGGTTCTACACATATCTAAGATCCTATCTACTCCCAAGATAAGGGCAATACCAGCTGCAGGGATCCCAAAGCTGGTTAATACTGAAGCCAAAATTACAATACCGACCCCAGGGGTACTCGGGGAGCCAATGGATGCACCTACAGTGGTGAGTATCAGTAACAAAATTTGACTGTCGGAGAGTGTTATACCAAAAACTTGAGTCAAAAATAGTGCTGCGATCACTTGATAGAGCGCAGTACCGTCCATGTTGATCGTCGCGCCTAAAGGGATAATAAACTGAACAATCGGTTTTTTAACAGATAACGATTGCTCAGCTGTACGCATTGAAAGCGGCATTACTGCGGCTGAACTGGACGTTGAAAAGGCTAATAATTGCGCACCTTTAATTGCTGATAAAAAGCGCCAAGGGCTAATCTTTCCAGCGCTACTGGCTAAAAACAGGTAGACAAACATAAGTAATAGCAAACCCAGCAGCACAGTCGCAACATAAGCAGAAACACCCAACAGGGCATCGATGCCAATCCGAATAGTAATATCACAAAGTAACCCAAAAACCGCAAACGGAGCTAGCAGCATAGCCCAATTAACAATCTGTAGGGACAGCGTTTGTGCTGTTGTGGTGAGCTCCAGAAGCAGGGACTTTTGCTTTTGAGTGAGTGTGGTGATAGCAATACCGATAAAAATGGCATACATCACAATAGCAAACATATCTTTATCGAGAGTGGATTGAGTAATATTTGATGGAATAATTGCCACCATGCGCTCAGGAATGCTTTTTAACTCAACTGTAGCTGTAACGGTCGTGGTATGTTGGCTATTGAGGTTATCAAGTAGCTGACTATCCACATATTTCCCCGGCTCAATGTAGGAAGCAACCACCAAACCAATGATGACAGCAATAAAGGTGGTCATGACGAAGTAGGGGAAGATCCTAAGTCCAACCTGCTTCAAAAACGCGGTGTCCTTGTTACCCGCAATGCCAAGAATGATGGATGAAAGTACCAGTGGGATCACAACCATCTGGATCAAGGCTAAAAATAGGTTGCCAGGTAGTGCAACCCATTGTGCTATTTGTAGTGATAGCTCAGCACTAACCAGCCCTACTCCTTTAGGGGAAAGTAAAATACCCACGGTAATACCCAGTACCAAAGCCACAACAATTTGCAGCCATAGCATTTTCTTTTGTAAAAAATAACTAATGGAGTAGGTCGTTTTCATTCCTTTTCCTTGAAACTGAGATAGTTGTACAGACAATGGTTATTTATAAATAGCATATCAGGATAGGTGTGAAGATATTTTGATTGGTATCAAGTATAGAATGAGCGTAAAAAGCTGGTTGTGGTGAGGCGCGGCTAAACCAAATGAAGGGAGTGTCATCGCGGGTGAATATGTCACTAATTAGCCTTAATACTTGTTCAATTTGAAGGTGTAAGTCTGATGCTAACTGCGTTAAAAATTTCTTATTTAGAACAATTAAATAGCAACATTTTTGCCTGCCTACAGGACGTAAGTACCTAGGCGTTTACGGGACGCGGTAGCGGTGTTATCGACAAGGTTTTCTCGCCTCGAAATAGATCACTTAATTAAGATAATTGGTATTTTTTTAGAAGCGGCCTCGTACATATGGCAAAAGCCTGCACTAGACAGGCTTTTCACGGCTAAAAGCGGCGTCGAAAACTAACCGAATAGTTCGTCTTCCAATGTTTTACCATTGACTAAGGATTTGTAATGCCAGCCTTGTGCTCTGCATAACTGTAAAACATCAATATCAACTTGTTGACCGCTACGGTATTCAATAAGTATTGCACCACTTGCATTAAGCGATACACTCTCAACGCCCTGTAACGTCTTTAATTGTTCAACATGGCCATGGGTCCCAGTTTCTTTTAGCTTGACTGTCAAGGTGGCAAGTTCAGCTTGAGCAATACGATTAACCGCAGTTAGCTTCCCTTGTTGCAGGTGAAGTACCTGATCGCACAAGTCATCTAGCTCGACTAAGTCATGAGAGCTTAAAATAAAGGTAGTGTCAGATTGCAGTGTTCTAACTAAATTTCTGATCTCACGCGCATTCACCGGATCAAGGCCAGCGGTTGCTTCATCTAGTAGCACCACTTCTGGGCGAGAAAGTAGCGTTTGTGCGATGCAAATGCGTTTGCGCATGCCGTGTGATAATTCATGAGGTTTTGAATGAAAGCAGTCTTTAAGGTCGACCAGCTCAAGCACTCGGTGGGTTTCGTTTTCAGCCGTTTCTTTGTCCAACCCTTGGAGTTGTCCGTATAGGCACAATTGATTGCTAACTGAAAACCTAGGGTCAAGTTGAGCATCTTGAGGAAGGGCGGCAAGACGGCCAAATAACCCATCACTACCTGGTTTATGACCAAAAATACTAACACTTCCAGAATCCGCATTGAGATACCCGCAAAGTGTACTAAATAGCGTGGTTTTACCCGCACCATTGGGGCCTACTAGTGCGATTGGTGATCCTGCGTTGAGCGTAAACGAGACATTATCTAGCGCACGTTTTCTGCCGTATGTTTTAACGAGATCTTTCACTTCAATTATCATGGTCATAATGCGCGCCTTCTTAATAGTTCACAGCTAATTGCAATGAGTACCACACTATGGATAAGGGGGGTTGCAAAGCGAGTCAGGTTAATATTTTGGGCTATTGTTTCAGCGCCTTGGTATCCCGGGAAAAGGTAAAACAGGTATTCTGCGTATGCGCTGTACTCTAAGGCAAAAGCCACAATAGTTGCGAGTGTGATGTAGGCCAAAATAGCATAGATCATGCTCATTTTACTTGAGTTTGCAAAATGATTTGATACGGACATTAAGGCGATAAATGGCGCAGTGATCAGGGTGAGCTCCAATACAATGAGTGTGGCACGATGTAAACCACTTAACCATAAAGTAGGATCTCGAAGTACCATCAGAAGCCATGCACCGACGGCAGATATGGTGATTAACAAGAGTGTATTAAATAATTGTCCGAAAAAACGTCCGATAACAATTTCAGCACGGGTAGTACGCAGTGTTAAAAATCTAAGCGTACCCCGAGTTCTATCTTCTACGGTTTGATCAGCGCTAGCAAAAATAACAAACATAGGAAATAAAAAGATGGACCAAACTAGGTAGAGTGCGAGCTCCATTTCAGGCCATAGAGCAATTTTCTGCATGCCAACGACACCTGAAAAGCTCTGGATCATATTTTTGAAGTTGGGGTCGCTTACAATGGATACCGCCTCAGCAATGGCATACCTCAGTATGGCATACCACACCAGCACAAAGGCGGCGATGGCTATCCAGCCACGCTTCGTTGCAAACAAGCGCTGCAACTCAAAGATGGCAATAAGGCCAATTCTTTTTATATTCATAATGATCCTTACAAGTGACAACACAAGTCCTCACTACCGAGCGGCAGGCTGACTTTGCCTTGAGCGTATATGATTGAAGTTAAAAAAGGAAGTTATAGAACTGTAACAAAATTAAACCAATAAAAAACGGGCACGATTGAGTGTGCCCGTTTCTAGCTTTTAATGATTAACAATTACCAGCCGCAATTACGGCCTTTATTTTGCTCATCTAGGTAGCTCTGTAATGGCGCAAAGTAGTCTAGTACTGCTGTGGCATCCATTTCATCCTTACCTGTTAGCGTTTTAAGTGCTTGCTGCCAAGGCTTGCTACTACCCATTTCGAGCATTGCATTTAAGCGCTCACCGGCAGCCTTTGAGTTGTATACTGAACAGCGATGGATCGCTTCTTCGCTACCTGCAATCTCACACAGAGATTTGTGGAATTGGAACTGCAGAATATGCGCTAAGAAGTAACGGGTGTAAGGCACATTACCAGGAACGTGATATTTTGCACCTGGATCAAAGTCAGCTTCACTACGTGAAACGGGAGCAGTAACCCCTTGATATTTCTCTCTTAAATCCCACCAAGCTTGGTTATATTCAGCAGGTGAAATCTCACCTGAGAAAACCTGCCAACGCCACTGGTCAACAAGTAGGCCAAATGGAATAAAGGCAACTTTATCCAGTGCCATCTTCATCAGTAGACCAATATCTTTTGATTCATCTGGCACCTTGTCTAATAAGCCGATTTGTTTTAGGTAACCCGGTGTTACCGATAGGGCAATAGTGTCACCAATTGCTTCATGGAAACCATCATTGGCACTTTCTTGGTAATAGACAGGCTGCTGGTTATATGCGCGCTGATAGAAGTTGTGACCTAGCTCGTGGTGGATCACCGAGAACTCTTCTCCAGTACGCTGAATACACATCTTGATACGTAAATCGTCTTTAGCATCTAAGTTCCAAGCTGAGGCGTGACATTGTACGTCACGATCTTTTGGCTTAGTAAACAACGAGCGTTCGTAGAAAGTTTCTGGTAACGGTGCAAAGCCCATAGAGGTGAAGAACTTCTCCGCACCTTTTACCATTTTGATTTCGTCATAATTATGGTGAGCAAGAAGGGCTGTCACGTCATAACCCGGATCTGCATTTTCTGGTGCCACTAAATCGTAAATATTACCCCAGCTTTGTGCCCACATATTACCTAGTAGGTGTGCAGGAATTGGTTTATCTTGAGGTACTTTGTCTTCGCCATATTTTTCACCTAGTTTGGCACGAACGTGACAATGAAGTGAGTCATAAAGAGGCTTTACTTGACCCCAAATGCGGTCTAGCTCTTTTGCAAAATCATCCGCTGGCATGTCGTATTTACTGCGCCACATGGCACCTGTGTCTACATAGCCAAGCTCGTTTGCGCCCTCATTCGTGAGCACGACTTGCTTTTCATAGAGTGGACGCATTGGCTTTGAAACCTCACGCCAACCTTGCCATATATCAAGCAGCTCTTCGTAATTACGACTGTTAGCCATGGTTGCGGTCATGTCGCCTAAACTTAAGCAAGTGCCATCAGCTTTACAGTACTTCCCTTTACCGTACATGCCGTCTAATTCAGCGGTTAGCTTGGCAAGAGCCGCTGTTTTATCTGCATCTTTAGGAGCAGGTAACGTTAGGTTTAGTTTTAATTTATCTAATTTACGACGGGTATCTTCACTCAAGTTCATACCGTCGAACTGCGCAGCTTGGTTGGCAAGAGTCACCAACGCTGCGGTGTATTCTTCATTAACATCTGCTGAAAGAGAAGCGGTATCATGAGTAATAAAGTTGGCATAGATCCATGCTGCGCGGCTAGAGCGATTATTCAGATCTACAAGTTGCGCTGACGCTTTATCTAAAAATGCAATCGCATCAGCTTCTGTGAAATTTTTATTAGTAGTATCAGTAGTTTTACAAGCAGAGAGTGCAAAAGTACTGGCAACGATAAGCGCGCCAACACTGAGTTTAAATCTTGGTTTCATAGTGATTCACTTGTTGTTTTGATTAATACATAGACCGCTGTTTGAGTGACGTTCTATGGGGTCTTTTGTTCTGCACTAGTTGAATTAACCTGCTCGCTATACTGAGGGTTAAAGCAATTGGTGTAAAACGGTGAAAATTCATTTTTCACTGTGGGCAGGATAATAGCAGGCCGTTTTTAAAACGACAATTCTACGATAAATAAATGGCGCGTACTTATGTGTGCGAGAGCAGCGAATAGGGACAAAAGTTGAGTTAGGCTAATAATTAACCATACTTATATATTCTACAGTATTAGTTCCGTGTTACAGGCTATCAAAGGGAGTGTATATGACGTTTATCTTACTGGTTATATTAGCCATTGTGGTGATTTTTTGCGTTCGTGATATTCGGGTAAAACTGATAAGCAAGCCACTATTTAATTACTTCAAGTCAGCGTTACCCGAATTATCTCAGACAGAACGAGAAGCAATGGAAGCGGGAAGTATTTGGTGGGACGGTGCGCTGTTTTCTGGAAAGCCTAATTGGCGTAAGTGGCTCAGCAATGATAAACCTAAACTCAGCGATGATGAGCAAGCTTTTATAGATAATGAATTAAACACACTACTCAACATGCTAGATGAAGAAGCAATTGCTCAAGCCAATGACTTGCCGAACGAAGTCTGGCAATACCTAAAAGAAAAAGGTTTCTTCGCTTTTATTATCCCAAAATCGTATGGCGGACTTGAGTTTAGCGCCCAAGCTAATTCGACGATTGTTGCGAAGATAGCGAGTCGTAGCTTATCAACGGCAGTCACAGTTATGGTTCCTAACAGTTTGGGACCGGCTGAGTTGCTACTTCACTACGGAACACCTTCGCAGCAAGACTATTGGTTGCCGAAACTTGCGTCGGGAGAGGTACTCCCTTGTTTTGCCCTTACTTCACCTGAAGCTGGCTCCGATGCTGGTAGTATTCAAGATTATGCAGTGGTGTGTGAGCGAGAGTTTGAGGGCGCAAAGCAGCTAGGTCTTGCTGTAAGCTGGCAAAAGCGCTACATCACGCTTGCACCTGTTGCAGATGTATTGGGGCTGGCATTTAAAGTATACGACCCTGAACAAAGATTGTCTGAACAAGTTGAACTTGGGATAACCTGCGCGCTTATACCAACAGTACATCCGGGAGTAAAAATTGGAGATCGACATAGCCCGCTGGGGCAAGGTTTTATGAATGGTACCACCAGTGGTGAGGATGTATTCATTCCACTGTCATGGGTGATAGGCGAAGAGGCCGGAATTGGTAAAGGTTGGCGTATGCTTGTTTCTTGTTTGAGTGCCGGGCGGGGGATCTCATTACCAGCGTTAAGTGCTGGCACCGCGCACCTAAGCACGCGAACCAGCTCGGCCTATGCTAATGTCCGTCGTCAATTTGGTGTGCCAATAGCTGCATTTGAGGGGGTTCAGAGTGCTTTAGCAAGGGTTTATGGTTATACATATCTTATCGAGGCGGTGAGACAAACAACAGCGTTGGCCATTGATTTAAAACAAAGCCCGTCTGTGGTCACTGCGATTGCGAAGTATCATCTGACCGAACATGCAAGAGTGGCATTAAACGATGCGATGGATATTCATGGTGGTAAAGCTATTCAAATGGGAAAGATGAACTATCTTGCTCGTAATTACATGGGTATGCCTATCTCTATTACCGTGGAAGGGGCAAATATTTTAACTCGTAGCCTGATGATATTTGGTCAAGGAGCAACGCGGTGTCATCCTTTCATATTAAAGGAAATGGAAATTGTGCAGCAAGAAGATCAAATTATTGCGCTCAAAGAGTTTGATGAGATCTTGTGTAAGCATTTACAACATACCTCGATTAATGGCGTAAAAGCGTTTTTCAATGGTTTTACTTTTGCGAGTTTTGAGCGTTCACCTGTAAGTGGAGATGTTGCACCTTACTATCGCCGTCTGACGTGGCTAAGCCAAGCACTGTCAGTATATAGTGATATTGCAATGCTAAAGCTGGGTGGCACACTCAAGCGTCGAGAAATGATTTCAGCTAAATTGGGCGATGTGTTGAGCTATCTGTATATGGCTTCTTGTGTATTGAAAAAGTATGAAGATGATGGCCGCCAACAAGGAGATTTACCTTTGGTTAAATTTGCAGTAGAGCACTGCCTATACGAAGCGAGCAATGCGATTTACGCATTTTGTGACAATTTTACCATTACACCTGTGAGCTTCTTATTCAAGCGCATTGCCTTTCCCATTGGTAATTGGATTAAAGCACCGAGTGATATATTGGCAATTCAAGTTTGCGAACATGTATCAAAAAGCAATACCACTCGTGAGCGGATCTCACATTTATGCCCAGTGGTCAAACATTCAGCGGTAGACACGGTTGAACATGTCTTTATGCTAGAAAAAGCACATGCCCCTTTAATGGCAAAATATCGTAAGTGGTGTAAGCAAAATGCTGTTGATTTGAGGGGGAAATCCCTCGATGAGAAACTGAGCATGGCAACAACTGCTAACGTGATAGACGACAAAGCGTCAGAAACTATTTTTTGTATTGAAACTTTGGTTGCACAGGCGGTGGCCGTAGATGCGAAGGGGGCATCCTCATGATAGTTAAGCAATTGAAGCAACTAGGTGTTTGTAACGGCCAACTAATGGTGAGATGGGAGTCGCAATTAGAAAACAGAGCTAAACTTCTGGGGAAATTAATCGGCGCTCTTATACTAATTATCTTAAGTAACCCCAGCTCGGGATAAGAATTTAAAAACGAGGGAACTATATGCTGTTCC
>NZ_RCSQ01000133.1:0-45434 GCF_004103255.1 Pseudoalteromonas sp. PS5 | reverse complement strand
GGACGTAGGTACCTCGGCGTGAGCAGGATGCGGAAGCGGTGTTATCGACAAGATCCCCTCACCTCAAAATAGGTCATTTAATTAAGATAATTGGTATATGATATTTTTAATCACTAACACGGTTAATTTAAATAACAAATCAAGGACAAGAAAATGAAACTTAAATTTAAAAAAACAGCGTTAAAACAATTAGACAAACAGCAGGATTTACCACAACAGCAAACCCCTAATGTTGCAGGTGGTGTGAGTGGTTTTCGTTGTCGCCCGCCAATGTCTGAAACAGGCAATAGATATTGGCAATGTGAGTGCTAATAGCTCGCTTTTATAACAAAAAGCTCACTCTGTGAGCTTTTTTGATGGTAAAAATAAAGGTGAATACCTCATTAACCTGAGCTGTAGATAACTAATATCTTTCTAGCAGCCAGTTTTAGCCGCCAAGTGGGTTGAATTTCTCTCAATATCCAGCCGATTCCTTATTCAGCGCTTTGATTAACTCATTTTCATATAATTTAAGGATTTACGTATTTTATAACGTCTAATCAAATTCAAGGGTTTGCGTTTTAAGCCTGTATCAATAACCGCTTCTGTAGCTGCAAGCACACGATTAGCACTTTGCCCGTCACGATAAGGATGAACTTGTAAGATATATTGTTCGATCCGCGCCTTTTGTGTATCGCAAAGGGTTAGTGCCTGCTTTACTGCGGCGGATAGTTGCTGTGGCTCAGTAATATTGATCAGTGCGTCTTGAGGCTGATGATTATTAAAGGTAATCACAGGTTTACCTATTAACAAAGATTCATCAACCGCGCTGGAGGTATCTGAAATCACTACATCGGACTGTTGAATAAGTGGGATCAAGTTATCATCACCCGCAATTTCAAAATCATCGATGGCTTCAAGTTGGGCATATAACTCTTGCCATTGCATTTTTGTTTTTGGGTGAAACTTGAGTTGGATTTTGTAGTCACCAGATTTGGCAAGCAGTTTAACCTGTTCGTATAGTGCCTCTAACGAGCTCAAATTTGGTGAGAATGTTGGCGCGTAAAGTAGCACTGGCTTTTCGTTATGACATTTGGTGTAATCAAAATAAGGATCAAGTTTTGGCCAGCCGGTTTCGATGACAGAAAAGTAGCCATGTTTTTTCGCTAATGCTTCAAACGGTTTGGTCGTTAGTGGACCATGGGTGCAATATAAATCAAAAAAGCCCCGGATCCCAAAATGCCCTTTCTTTTTGTACTCCAAACCATGGAAGACTTGTACTTTTGCCCCTGGGAAAAAGTCTGGTACAACGTTGCCTGGTACAAACACCGCCCTTGGATTAAACGCTTTTACAGCTTCTACAGTAGTGAGCTCAAGCTCATCATCATGCAGTGAACTTGATGCCACTTCTTGGCCTTTTAAAAACCACTTCACGATTGCACCATTTGCTCGGATCGCATCTTGTAGTGGTCTCAAGATAGCAAAGCTATATGGCTGTTCAACATAAAAAAGGTAGTGTTTAGGCATCGGAAGTCACTTTAAAAGATCAATTGATTAATGCAGTTTCGCCGCTGATGATACCGTTTTTATCACTTTATTACAAAGTTTTGACAGAGCCACCGTACTTGAAATCACGTTATATTCACGCTCGACTTTGGTCTTACTTTACCTCGGGTGTCCTTGTAAAACGCTGGTGTGTTTCTAACCCTACTTGAGCTGCTTCTAGCATAATTTTATCCATGAGTATCTGTACCGACTCAATCTCTCGTATTAGACCTTGAGATTGACCAATGAATTGCACACCGTGCTCTAAGTCACCATGGATTGTTGCTGCTTCAAGCTTTTCTGTGGCCGCGCCAAACAGCGAAAGCAATTTGATTTTGTCGAACTGAGACAGTAAACCTAAGAGTAGTTTCCAAAGTGGCATGTCGACCATTTTTGCCGCTTTAAATGACTTCATTACTGCGACGAGAAAGTGCATAGGGCGACGCGTTGCCTTTTCTGCCATGGGCGTTTTCATTACTCGAGCGTACAATCCATCAAAGTTTTTTGAGTAAATTGTTTGCTCTACATCTTTTTCCACAACTGTATTTTTAACATGTTGGTGTAACGGACTTTCTTTGGATGTTGCGAAGCGGGAGCCCATTGCTACACCACTTGCACCCAAAGCCAGTGCAGCGACTAAGCCTCTGCCATCAGCAAATCCACCAGCAGCGATAACAGGAATGTCAACAATATCGACGATACTTGGTACAAGACACAGAGAAGTCACAGCACCACCATGTGCTGCTGCTTCGTGTCCCGTCACAAGCAAGGCATCCACCCCAGATTTTTGCGCCGCAAGAGCATGCTTTTGGGTTACCACAGTGGCAATAACTTTCCCTCCATACTGCTTAGCAGCTTGCACTATCCAGTCTCCTTTACCGAGAGAAAAGTTAATAACAGGCACTTGTTCTTCGAGCGCGATTTTTGCGTTTTCTTTTGCTCCGGGCATCATTAAGGTAACACCAATACCAAATGGTTTATCGGTGAGTGTGCGTATTTTCTTGATAGCTTGACGCGTTTCGTCTTGACTGAGAGGGCCCGTCGCCAGAATGCCTAAGCCACCAGCATTACTTACTGCCGCAACTAATTCGGGTACTGAAATCCAGCTCATTCCTGGTAATATAATAGGTTTTTCAATGGCAAATAATTCGGTAATAGCGGTTTTCATTTTTCTTATTCTACTGGTCTGATGTGTTGGTGAGCATAGCTGGAATTTGCTGTAAAGTGAACATGCAGATACTCTCTTGTTGAAACTTTGAGGAGTAATACTGTTATGTTGCCTGAATACTTTGCGTTTTTATGGTTAATTTTTGGCTCGGAGGGATGATGAACGTTATAGTACTATTAGTGTGTTTAATCGTAGCCTTAGTGATTTTAGTGCCTTTATTAGAGAAGCATCAGCAACGTATGGGGCTGGATAAAATGCAGAAATACAGCAAATATGTATTTCCGCTATTGATGGTAACCTTGGTCATCAAGTTTATATATATGCTGCTGGTTGAGTAATCTTTTGTAATACCGCTATTTACGACGCTTGATGTTTTGTAGCTTTAGCCAGCCAGGCTTTTGTGAGCGATTGAGCTCATTTAAAATAGTAGTCGCTTTTTCAATGGTGATCCGAAAGTCTGCAATATCTTTGTAGATCTGCACTGCAATTTTTTTTCGTTTGACTGCTGCACCTGCATCTAAAAACGATTCAAGAAGCTTACTTAAAAAGTGTGATATTGCAGAGCGCTCACGAGTATCATTATGCTCTTCAAGACGCAATTGCTGTTGTGCAAGTTTGCTTTTTATTTGGCTCAATTCGGCTTGGCTATATTCACTTTGCGCATTTGGTAGATTTGCCAGAATGTCCACATGTTCCGCTAAGTACTGGCACTCAAGCACGCTCAGCTCCTCTTGCAGTAAAATTCGACTCAGTCCATGTCTAAATTCGGCTTGAGTAATATTATGGTGAGTTAAGCGCTCACAATGCTGATGGAACAGATGCCATTTTTGCCACATGTATACATACCCCAAACCCGCCCCTTTAATATTTTGCATACCAACGATAATTTGGTGTGTTTGAGGTAAGGCGAGTTGAGCAATGATTTGGTTCAAGCTATCTGGTTTAATATCACTGTTCTGAACTAAAGTACATTTGCGGGTTGCTAATTGCTGCGCGATGTCATGGGCAAGCGGTTTTTGTGTGGTGAGATCTTCACATGCTAAGAGCGACTGGGCCAACTCGTTTGCTTCAATCTTCTTAAACAGCAAATAATGATTCTGCGTTTCTAAGTCTAACTTGGCCTTCAAAGCGGAAATCTCAGAGGGTGATATGTCACTGCACTTGGGGGCAAACTTTTCAATTAAATCACTTAACGTTTGTGGTGATTGGATGAGGTTGAAACGTGTAAGTAGGGCATACAGAGCTTGTTTATCATTATTGACAAAAATGTTTTCTAACAGATTTTCTAGCGCGGTCAGAAAGTATTTAAAGAAGCCATCAATATTTGTACCGATAATGACAATCTGATCAATGTGTAAGTCATTGGCAAGAATATTTGCAAACACCTGAGAGCGAGCAACCCTATCGTTTCTATTGTTGATAAGGGCAATAACTTGGCCGTTTTTTCCTTGTTCTACAATATTTAAGCGTTTCCAATTTTCGATGGTTGCCAGTTTTTCATTCGCCGACATACTATTAATGAAGGTCTGGCTAACGTGGCCATATTTTGCGAGAGTAAACTGTTGTAATACTCCCACATCAGGAATAACTCGTGATGCGGTTTCTTTGTACACATAATCCTTATTGATGCCAATGTACTGCGCCATTTTACAAACCAACGCGATGTTGTCAGGATGTTCAACATAGGGATATTTTGCAAGAATATCGGCGGTGATTTGGTAGCCATCCCCCCAGTGGTTTTGGATCAAAGAGGTATTCTTTTGTTCTGCCGCCAAATTGAGCACTGATGCCATGTTCTGCTCAGAGGTAAAAACTTGGGTATTGTAGCCAAGAAATGCCGACATTTCTTTGGCCACATCTAGTCCAGTTGGCCCCAAAATATCCTCATGATCTGGGTAAGCATTGGTAATGGTGGCAAAATTGTCTTTCATCCATCGCACAAGAATTTTTACGTATCTCGGTGTTAATCCCATACATTCCCATAAGAAAATGTCTGCTTTGACTTGTTTGGCAAAGTGCAGCACATCGGCTTGCTCCCAAATACTGGCTTTATCAAAAGGTCGAAAGAGCGGGATTTCATATTGCTCACCAGATATTTTGGAATAGATGAGCATGGCTTCACAGCCAGTTGTTTTACTGACAACTTTAAGCGCCATACTGCTAAAAAGTGCCGATTTAAGGCGTTCTGTACCTGATTTTCCTCGAGTACCCCAGCCACCGATTGATACCGGAATATGTCTTCTATTACGCTTGATTTTTTGGCTTGCGACAATGTGTCGCGTCCAAAAATAGCTGATAAATGCCAGCACAAAAAATACCAGTTGAGAGATGCTATTTTGGTAAATGGCATCCATGTATTCTTTGAAACTACTCCATATTGTCAGAAAAACAGAGGTGATATTGGTTCGATTGTAGAGACGGTGAATGTCTTTAGGAACTGGAAACTGTGTCTCAGCTATATCTCCATAGCCAGTAAATTGCATGGTAAATCCCAATTGCTCGAGTGTTTCGAGGTACTTCTGCTGTTCAAGCTCATTACCTTTACGCAGTTGATCAAATTCAGAAAACTGCCATGAAATGACCCAATAAGCTTTGAGACGTTGCCACAGTGTTGGCGGCGGTAAGACCGATAGAATGCCATCTGGCGTGTAAGTTTTAGCGGCCTGTTTGTGATGATCGTTAATCAGTACGCTGAGCATAAAGTCTAACAGTGGTAAGTGAGGGCGACTCGATTGCTCTGTGATATTAAACAAAAGCTCTCCAGGCACTTTGGTTTCACTGATTTCAGCAGTGGTACAACTAGGTACATGAACATAGACACTGGGGTTTTTGGCCTTGGTATGTGAGTGGCTTTGCCTTTTATCTGTGCTTGGGTGTCTGATCTCATGAAGAATACGCCACAATCGACGCACCTGCTTATAACCCTGTTGGATCCGCCATCCGGTTTTTGTGCGGTTGGCGTTGAGACTCTGGCCATGTTGAGCGAGATAAGAAAGCGCCCGACCTAATTCATCCTGGGAGCAGGTAATTAATGTATCGCTTTGTTCATTCGCTTCAAGAGAAGCGTTGAGCTGAGCAACTAGCGCCTGATGGTAAAAGCTACTCAATTGCTCCCTAGCTCTTGTGATATACCGACACACTGCGATATTTTCTTCAGAGGCTAAACAAGCGTTGAGCGTGTCTATAAAGCGCTTAAAGCAAGCTTGTGGTTTTGACTCACCAAGCTGCATATTCAGCATGATCCTCGCACTTTGCTCAAGAGCCAAACGCTTTAAGGGTAATGGTTGCTTACTCATTAACGTTCGCTGCCACCAGTCAAATGAAAAATCATCCTGACAGAACCTATCAGCAGACAGCTGCTTGATTAGTGTAAATCGCACTGCGTTTTCAGTTTCTTGCTCGAACCGCTCCGTCAATAGTGACTTTGCAAACGTGTGAGGGTAAAACTCCACATACTCAATGGTGACCTGACGCACTCGAGGTAATACATGTTTGCTCAGGGCTGTGAGTATCTTAAGGTCTTGCTCAGTGAGGGTGCTCTGGCTCACGAGTATTTTTGCAAAGGTACTTACTATGTAGAGTAATTCAGCATCGATTTTTGACGGAGAGTCGACTTCGTTGGCTTCAGCTAACATTGACCACATATATGCGCGGCTAAACGTTGGGCGCTGATGGATGAGTAGTTCAAGAATGTCAACGACGGCTTGATAGGGCATGTTGTCAGCTTCAAGAAACTCAATGAGCTTGGCTATCAGCTCACCATCTAACTCAGGATCGCCCTCTAGCTTGTTGAGCGTCGCGACCATATTTACCAACGCTCGGATTAAGCCGTGGCGAATATGCTGATTTTGGCTGCTGGCTAATAAGGTTAAACAAAATGGTTGTAAATCTAATCGCTGCCAAGCGCTTTCTAGGTTTGTCTGGTGCATTTGTAGATAACGGTTTGTCAGCGTTCCAAGCTTGGCGATTAGAAACTTAATTTGTTGCCCCATTGTCGCTATTTGATGCTCATAACGAGCCACGACAGCACCTTCATCAAACCAACGTGAAAATGCTTTTTTATCTTGTGCTAGCATTGATTTAGTGGCACCCAGCTCTTTGGCATACGCTAAAATGTGGAGGGCTTTTTCCGCTGCAAATTCGGATTTAGCGATCCTTTGTACAAAGCTGCTATGGGAGACATCTAGCTGCAATATTTGCTCGTGTAGTGTCTCAATCTTATGCCTCAAAAAGGCAATGGATTGCAGGACGAGCCAATCGGTTTCATCTTCGCTTTCGGGACGATTATAGAGGAGCTCCCATGCACATAGCTCATCAATTAAAGCATTATACTTATGTTGATACAAATTAAGCCAAAACTGTTCAGTTTCGGCAAAAAATAAGGACTCTAATTGATTTTTTAACACATTACTGGTCATGTAAATCTTGCTCTAATAAATGGCCTAGCTGCAACGACTCAAAGACGATTTCATCATGCGCGTATGGTGCGAATCCGGTTTGTTGTAGATTGCCTAAATGGACTTGAAAACCAATTTGGTGAGTGTTGTTAAACCAATCTTGTGTCCACGTAAGGCTGAGCCAGCCTGCGGTATGTGTGCTAAAGTCAAAACCCGTTTGCCAACCTACCTGGGTCAAGTACTGCCAAGTCGGGTTTGGACGGTGTTGATCCGCAAATACGTATCTTGATGTCAGACCTAAACGGAAAATATGGCCTTCATGATATTGATTCCAATTAATTGAAAGTAACATATTATCAAAGGTTTGCCAGTCTTGATTAGATGTCAAAGTCGCACTGGAGTCAATATAACTATCGACCCAGGGTTGATAGCGTAGCCCTGCATGTGCTTGCCAACCGTGCCGGTGGTTGTTGCGGTAGAAGGTATACATATCAGGGCTAATTTGCGCATCGGCTATAAACTCATCTTTGTTGATACTGGTGTAAGTATAGAAAGGCTGCCACCACCAAATGCTTCTAAATCCTGAGTTATAGCGATGTATTTGTCCCAGTTTGCTAGATAAACGAGATGTGAGGTGACTGTCGCTTAACGCTGTGGAGTTTTGCCAGCGATTACGTAATTGAACCTCAGCAAACCAATTAGTGTACTGAGATAGCCAGTCATATTTGCCATTGATTGAAAATGTATCTTGATGATGATTATCTAAGGTATAAAACGTGTCCAGTCGATACCAACTATTTTCCTCTTTAAGTCTCAGCGAAAGGCCGAGATCTAAGGTGATGCGGTTGGGGGTTGGTTCTGTTGTTTGGACGATGTCGTCACTATCAAATACTAAAAATCCAGCGATACCCATTTGGCTTTCATCCATTTCGAGGTGAGGATTTTGGTATGGCGTAGGCATCGCGTTAAGATCAGGGCGCACTTGTGTATTGAGATGTACCTCCGGTGTTGGAGTTAAGTTTACGCGTGATAGTGTGGGACTTAAAGACCAAACTGACATCCGCACGAGAGCAGCGGCACCTGTCGCGGTGAGGCTTACTTGCCCCGCAGGGTGGAAGTAATTGGCCTCTTTTCTTGTTCCATTTTCCATGCTTTCGATTTTTATTAAGCTATCTTGCGAAAGCGTTGCAGTGACAGGCGTATGTTTATCTGAGCGATAAAAAATTTGGCGAGTATCTAATTCAATATCATGCCAGCGGCCTCCACTGTAATACTGGGGAGTGATCCCGACTATCTGCCCAGAGATTGGGTTTAGCCAGCGTAATTGTATGTGACTCGCTCTGGCTTCATCCGGTTTAATACCATGAGTAAAAGTCTCACCGGCCTGTAACGTTAAAACAGTGCCAGAGCCATGGCCAATAAGTTCAACTTGGGCGGGTGGTGTACTGACTTGCATTGCATCGGAAAAGCGCAATGTGATGCGAGTTTGCAAGTGTTGATACTGTGTAAAGTCAATGGTCAGTAGCTCATTTGCACGAAGCTGTAACCCTGAAAGCGGGGTTTGTGTGAGATGGGCTGTGATTTGATCTGCATAACTTTTTGCTAAGTCGGCTTCAGTGCTAACTTTTTGAGTCCCAAGGTAACTTGTATATTGCTGGACTGGACGCCACTGCCCATAGCGCAGCAGGCGAGCATATAATGCTTGATGCGTAATATTGTCAGTTAAGCTTGTGTGTAAGCGCTGTAGCGCTGAGTGATATTGCTCATTGTTCAGCGTTTGTTGGCTTAAATGGTATAGGGCGTTTACCGCGACTTCTATTACTGAAAATTCAGCACTGACAATGGATTGAGCATCACTGATAAGTTTCACGGCTTGGTTATCGGCAGGGGTTGCTGCCGCCAGTGGTGGTGTTATCTGAATATCAAGGAAAAGTTCACTATTGCTAAATAAGTGGATACTTTCTCCCGCCGCTAAGTTTATCTGCTGTCGTGTGGCAATAGACAAGCGAGTATTGTCAGACTGTAACTGCATATTAGCAGGAATATCGGCATAGACAGGCAGTAGATTTATTGCTTTATCCTGCTGGTAATATAGCCATTGCGTATTTTTATATTGTTGCCCCTGAAATGCTGTGCGTGCGCTTACTTTCAAAGTAAGGGGAGTATTTGCTGTTAACTGTACCGCTTCACCTCGATCTACACGATATAATTGCGTTGGTTTGTCTATGGTATGGGCAAGGTGCTGACCATGATGACTTAAACTATATTGCGGTGAACTAATCTGATTAGATTGAAGTGTAGCTAGCAGCTGAACTTGATGTTGTGCCAATGACATTGTCTGGCTCATCCACAGCGCTTCTTGATGCGCGCCAGATTGTATCAAGTAATCTAATTCAATGTTGTCACATTGATACTCAGTGATATAGGGGCTATACCCCGCACATAGCCCAGCTGCTTGTATATAATCTGTTGCTTCCACGTAGTGTGTCAGTAATGTATTGGCAGCATATTTCTTTAGCATGTCTGAACTGCTCAGTAGCAGTGACTTTAATAGTAACTCAGCATTTCCTGTGCGCGCCAATTGGTTCAACACATCAATATTAAGCTGCCATGCGAGCAGGGTAACTTGTTCGTTATAGCCATTAAGAAAGGGTTTAACTTTAGCCAATGTCTGTATCGGTAATGTGCTCGCCTGCATGCGCAGCTCAATAAGTGATTTGGTCGCATGAAACTGTGCAGCGCTAGTTAGCCCTAGATTTAGCTTTGGTGGTCTCAGAATTGTCAAAGAGAGATTGTAACTGTTAGCTCTATTGTTCCTGTTATGCGTCAATAATCGACTGATAAACTCACTACTACGTAAGCCTTCTTGAGTCATCGCGTTAAACTTGGGAAATGGTTGTAGTCTATTTACCGCAAGTGCAATATCACGCTTTAGTATGCTTCCTTGAACGGTTATGAATGTTGAAGCCGGATGGATAGGGAGCGTTAAGCGTTGAAAATGCGCACTTGGTGAAAGGTGTAGTCTGTACTGGTCATGTTCTGTGTGTAATAGCAACTGTTGTTGCTGCGTTGCACGAACAAAGACGGTGACGGCATTGTCGATGATAGGGATGTCATCAAGATGATAAGTGAGCGTACTTGAGGATTGCGTATAGGCAATATGTTGACTTCCAGTGACAACTTTAACATCATCGGTTACGCTACGACTACCCAACGTGACGGCGACGTTCGCTGCTTGGGTGGTGAGTTTGTTTGGGCTACTTGGGGAGACAAAGCTGAGTGAAGAGGTAATACCCCGCAGGGCTTGCTTTCTCGCAATTGTTAGCACTGAGTCAGTAGCTGCTGTCTCAACATCGGCTCGGTCATTGCTAAAATACAAGCGCTGAAGTTGACTATCTAATTGTTGGCTCCAGTACGGATTAAAAAGAGTCTCTAGTTGTTTTTGCCCGGCATTGTCATCAAATATCCCACGGTGCATTTGCACTACATTGAGGTAGACAGGTACAGAGCTTGTTATAGTTAAGTAGCTGCCTTGTGGTACTGCGATATAGTCTTGGTTAACTAGTCCTGCTTTTGGTTGTAAGTACTCAGCTGCATGTAGATCTGAAACAGAAATACGACTAATCACTTTACCATTAACCTTCACAGTCACGATACCGTTTTGGATTACTTCATGGAGATCCTTTCGCACTGTTATTTTTAACTTTTTAGCTTGCGTAAAAAAGACCGTGGTTTTGTCGGTTGGTGCAAGGTGATACCACCTCTGCGTACTCTGAGCGATTTGCAATACCTTAGTATCTAGACCTGGCAATGCTAAGGCGCGCCTAAAGGGATCGCGATGACGATGTACATTACCTTGCCAAAGAGCCAATGATTGTGCTTGCTGGCCATGATAAGTCACCTCAATTAAACGATGTTGCCGAGCACTGCCAAGTTGACATCGCTGTTCCATACACAACCACTGTGTTTTATCAATTTGACGCAGAAGCTTTGGTGTTTCGCCTATCCTAAATTGAAAGTTGTCAAGCGCCGCAGGCTTGATCACGAGCCAAGCATGGGCGGGCAGGGCTAGCCATTGACTTTGCTGTGGCTCAAAATGACGCTGAGCACTTGCTTGAAGGTGTGCCATACGTTGCAAGTCTATCCACTGTACACCAGTTTGCACAGCAACTTCTCCTGCGAAGGTGAGCTTGGCAAAGAGCAGTAAAGTGATTAGATAAGTGATCGCACGCATGAATTAAATTGCTCTAGCTGTTGATTATTTTTAGTTAATTGCTTTCTTACTTGATAGCTTAGTTCAATATGGATAAAGCTATATTTGGGCAGATCTAGTTGATGTAAAATATTTTTTGTACCACCGAGCTCTTTAACCTCTTGCGGATATACCATCACGCGATAACCTTCTTTGGCTAGACAGGTCTTTAAGTTCCATAGCGCGGCATTATTCTGTTTTCCTTGGCTGAGTATAATGTCACTGTTTCGACCAGCACCAGTTTTACGTTTCTTTTTACTAAATCCATGAATTTGAAATATCTTTGCGTCTTTGGAGGCTAACATGAAAGCAACAATAGCGGCACTGTGTAAGTTATTGTGCTGTTTTGCATAATCCATTGATTGTTGAGTGTCGTCACGGTCGTATCTATGTTTGGTATTCGCCAGTAGCAATTGGCACGTGCTTTCAAATAGAGACTGCCCGATGACTAGAGTATGTTTATCATGAAAACGGTGTGGTACAGATACAACACATGGCAGACGTTGTGGTGCGTAATAAAGTTCACCGTGCTGCTCAGCGCTTTGCTTTGGCATTAAGTGAAACTGTTCACCTGACTGCACCAGCTGCCACCCATTGAGCGCTTTAGGCTGAATAAGCCACTGCTGCATCGTGGTACTATTTGGTACGGCCGCGCTTGCAGGTAAAATATATAAAAAACAGATCAAAAAATAAATGTTAATGTGTTTCATGCTGCCACCAATTTAGTGTTGAGTTTGGATGGAGGTGCGCCTCTATTACACTTATCCAGACATCATCAGAGAAGGAGAGTGCCAGTGTGTGCGGCTCCTTTATATCATTGAACAAAGGTAAAGTTATACTTGGGTACTCTACCAATTCACTATATTCGGGATTAAAAAACAATCTGCTTGCATCATTACCTGAATGTAAAACATAGTGTTTATTGGTAATAGTGTATTCAGTGCTAGGCATAGAAAGTTTGGTGCTATCTAGTGTGGTTTTCACTCTAATTTCTTCTCTAAAACCCGTGCTAAATACTTTGATGATAACAGCCGAAGGTTGAGTATCAGCATCACCAATAGCAAGTCTTAGCGGGTCTGATTTATCGACCTTATACACTCTTACCTTGCGTAGTGTACGAGGAGATCCTTTATTGATATAGAGTGCTTGTATTGAGCTGTCTTGCTGTTCAAGGTTTAGCGTTTGTAAAGGCGCTTCAAATAGCTTAGGTTTACTTGTTTGTTTCACAATGACGCTGGTGGGGTAGCCGGTTGTATCCGCCAGAGTATAGAGCTCTGAGTGTGTTACTGCTCGATATTCAAACTCTTTATTAGGTACATCGGTGTCAAAGTACGCTTGTTGTATTGGCACCAAGACAATATCCGAAACGGGCAAAATATGGTCTAAATTTTTTGTCGCGTATTGTGGCAAGGGGCTTGGGATCTCGGGAGGTGCTTCAAATAAACGCACCGCGGTGATCTGCTCGTGAGAATGAAAGAGGTAATGATTGTCTGCTTTTTGACTAAACCACGCATCAACCCCTTGATAAGTCGTGTCGGTCGGATTGCAAATGGTTTCGCAGCGGTGTCTTACATAATTGAAGCTAGGGCTACGAGTTTGTAATTTCACCATGGCATTGTCTGCTTCTACCCTAATTTTATTCACTTTGTTAGGAAGAGTTAAATAGCGCTTCTCTTCTTGTGTGATAGGTAAGCGCTCTGTTGACTGCGTGATCAGTCGGTCGTATAAAGACAGTGTTGCCGCTGCGTTAAATGCGTATTTTCCCACCTCTTTGTCATTATGTAACAGGTAAAGAGTGATCTGTGTCCCCGCTGGGGCACGCCAATCAAGAGCAATCTCACTGTTTGGGGTGACATAATAGTACACTGGTAAATCAGCTCGCAGGTCATAATAATAGCTGTGTAGCAAAGGTATTGGGTCGACGTCATTACTAAATACACGTACATTCGTTGGCGCATTGGCACTGATTGTTACCAGCCCCGTGGGCAAATTGCTGAGCTTTAATTTACCTGATGTGGTGAGTGTTGGGTGGAGCTGGCTGGGCGCGCTTATTTGTCTTAAGTCATGCCACTCTAATTCAAGTTTTGCGTCTTCAAAGTTGTCTACTGTGTATGCTTCCCCTTCAAAAACCCGAAAGCTCAATTTCATCTTTTCGGATACGTGTAAGTTATCTAGATTCTGCTGTGCAGAGAAATCATGGTTGAGTACGTTGTAGGGGAGCGACTCATAGAGCAAGTCTGCACGAAAGTCGATATTAGGCACCCCTTGTGGAGCTAGCTTTTGCCAATCCAGCATAACGGAATTATACCTTTCTTCATTGGTTAGCGCATTTTCACCAATGGTATGGTAATTAGTCATGCGTTCTCGCCACTCTGTTGGCCTTTTCAACCATGCTTTTGCAGGATCAGTTATGCTATTGCTAGTTTGGGCATGGACGCGAACCACCACGCCCTTTAGTTGTGGATCCTCTGGAATTAATTTGAGCGTAACGCGACTGGCTTGCTGTAACTCTTCCTTATTGAGGTAAAAAGATTGCCCTGATGATACCGCCAAGGCTTCTCTATTTTCTATGAGCTGTTTAATTTGTTGCTCTGCATCATTTGCAGCGACCTTAGCTGCATGATGGTAAACCCCATGATAAACCAAGGAATTTCGGGCATCCAACAAGCGATATTCGATAGCATAATTTACCGGTGTATCATCACTTGGGGAGGACTCAAATATACCATTTGATAGCACTCTTACCGACATAGTACGAGAAGGTGAAAAGGAAAATGTCAGTGGTGCATCAGTATTTAGCCAGTGCACATTAGAGCGGATATTAAATAGCGTTGAGGTGTTTGTTGGCTCCGCGGATTTTAGCCACACATAAACATTAAACCCTTGCCACATGGCTGCCAACAGAAGCGCGATTAAAATCAAAAGACGTAAGGCAAGGTTAATCCAATACATAACGTCCCTCTTGTACTGCTGCGCTATAACGGGTGATATCTATGACTTTGTTTCGCCTTGGAAAGTAGAGCGCCAATATCAATCCATCTCGTGTAAACATAATGCCAAGTTCAGTGTTTCGCTGCGCAATAAAAGCATGTAGTTGGCAGGTATTTTGTCGAGCACATAATGCACTGAGAGCCGGTAAGTGCTGCGAATGCGTGTATTGTTTTTTGGCACTTTGTAGGGCGTTGATAAATAAGGCGTCTGGGTCATGCCAATCTGTCGGAGAAAGTGTCAGTAAATCAACCTTTTTGAGAGTTGGAGAATGTGATATTGCCAACAAGCGCTGTGCTAACGCATCGTCAGAGACGGCAAAATTTGACTTAAAGTCTGATGCTAACCACAGTGCAGCAAGTTCGCTGTTGGGGGCAAACAGTTGATAGCCAGATTGAGGAGTGGTTCCCAGCTCTAGCCCTCTTGTGGCGCGTTGACCCATGACAGTTTGTGTGTTCACGCCCAGCTTTTTGAGTGCGCGTTTTAACTGGCTGAGTGTTTCATTGTGAATGGGATTAGGTGTTGTAAATTGAAAAGCCAATGCTGAGGGTCTAATGCTTGATGGCGCGCTATGACTACGGATCTGTAAATTTAACAATGGTTTTTCATAGAAGTAGCGTTGAGCACTTTGGTAAACTACGTTGAATAACGAACGGATATTATCAGCGGCCATCACATTTGCCTCTACACTGGTATATGGATGAGCGCCCGCGATAGCAAGTAGCTTTGCCTGCGTGGAAATAAATAGTTGAGTAGAAAAGCCAAGCGTATTGCTCTCGAATAAGGGTCTTGGCACTGCAATTGTCAGAGCGGGTTTTGCGAGCACAGAAATAAAGTAAATTCCTTGTCCTAATTCATAAGCTTGGCTATTTTCAAGTGGTGAAATAGCGACAAATTGCCCTTGTGCACTGTCAATCAGCGCCAGTTGGTATTGGAGTAAATTTGCAATGCGGTTAATTTGGCTAAGCCTAACTTTAAAAGTGTTAGGTGTGGCTACGATATCTGGATTTTGTGTGATGGCAAACAATGGCCTTAACACTTCGTATTCCCAAAGTGCAGCACTGGTATCACTAAGAGGACTGAATGCTCCACTGCCTTTGGCGCTAATATGAGTTGAGAATTCATCGATGAGTGTATGGATGGGAGTATCTATAGTCTTAATCTCATCTTCCGTTATACCAGCATTTTGCATTCCATAAGCGCTAAGCAATGTTGAATAGCTATCCGAGCTAAGATAGGTCTCAATCATTGCGCCTTGGAACTGTTTATGTGGCAGAACCGTAGTCGCAGCAGTACCAAAATAGCTTTGCTGGATCCCCAATAACGAGGCCAATTCTGATTGTTGAACTGAGGCTGGTACGGTATTGAAAATCCACATTTGTTTACTATCTTTTAACTTGTGGCTGTGCATCATCTGACTAACCTGACGGTTAATTTCTCTCAGTTGAATGACTTCAGACGATGACATGGCGATAAAGAAGTCGTGGAAAAATTCACTTTGTTTGCTTTGGTTATCACTGTTTTGTATAGACTTGGCATTACCAAATGCCATGCCGCTACTTTGCCAATAAGAAAACAAAAGGTGTGCAGCTTCGCTTGCTAAGCGTTCAGTTGTGGGGTAAGGAACGCTGATTATATGATTTTTCTTAGCTGCTAGGTTAATGATAAACAAACCTCTTTTATAATTCTCCTGGGTGTCTTTTATTACCAATAACGCTGCGGTTTGTTGTAGTGAAAAACCCGCCTGTTGTAACAAAGCCGCCGCTTTTACAAAAGATGACTCGCTATTTTCTTTGAGTAGTATAATGGCCTGTTTAAATTGATTTCTCTGTTGCTCAGTGACGTACTGACTGACATTTATGTCGGTGGCACTTTGAGTATAAAGCTGACTCTTGTAGTCACTGACTACTTGATTCAAAGAAATATCTTCTATCTGTGAGACCACCGCGGAGCGTTCACTTTTTACAAATAAGCTTGGGATCACCATAATGGCAAAGCCGATACAAATCGCAATTAAACCGCCGACAATGGATGTTTGAAATGTTGCCCGTAACACCAAACCTAAGGCATTTTTTTGGTAGATTTTCAGCGCAAGCAAGGTCGATAACATATAACCAAAAGCAAAAGTATCTGTTACTTTGATGCTAGGAAAGTAAGCGACAACGGCATAATTTAAAAAAAAGTTTGTAGAAAAAACCAAGGTTGAAAAAGAGTAGCATCAACCTTGCGCCCTCAATATTAGCATGCTTTAAACGCGTGAAATTTAAAATGAAATAACCAAGCGTCAGTATAATCGCTGTTTCGGCAAAAGAAGTGAGTAGTTTTGTTGGTTGCATGAGCTGTAGAGCCAATAAAGCTGGCAACATAATGCCATTAAATTCCCAGCCATACTTTAGGTTAGCACGCGAAGCGATAAAGGCTGTTATCACCAATATAATATAGGCTTTAGGCGCGGCGATAATAGAAGCAGCAACAGCTTCATACATTACTGCTAGGTTTGCGATACTAAAGTTAGTGAAGGTCATAAGACCAAAGCGGATGACTACATAAGTGACTACAAGCTGGATTGCGGTTACTTTGATGCCATATCTAAACCCGCCATTCCACATAACGTTTGCTGTCAATGCGATAATGATAAGGCCTAGGCTGTATAGCTGAGCTGCATAGTCAAAGGTAATATCCCACTGCAAAAAGTAGCTTGCGACTTGAGGCCAAAAAAGCACATCCATACTGACACGTACGAGAATGCTAAGGAGCACAATAGCAAAAAATCTATCTCTGCCAAACATTTCTGCGTAGCCAAAGCGCTCAACTAGGGTTTTGGCAAAAAACCGCATTAACCCATATACCACAATGGCTTCAATAATAATTACCCAAGCAGAAGTAGGGCTGACGATAAATAACGGCACCAAATAGCCCGGCACTACGAGTCCCGTTAATGGAAAGCCAAACCTAAGATTAAAAAAGGCAACCACTGCTATGCCTATCCACACACAGGTGATAACCGATTGACCGAGTCCACCAGCGCTTGGAAATAGAGCGAGTGACCAGTCCACTACTGTTCACCCCACTTAAGAAACTGTACTTGGTCGTCTGATGAAAATTGTCGGGATAGTTGGGTTACAAACTCAGTACGATCATCGACTTGCTGAAGCAACTCCCCTAAGTCAATAAATTCAAATAAAACCCCACTGGTTTCGAAGGGAGCGCTTGTATTAAGCCCTGTAGAGCCTTTAACAAGGGTACGGATACAGAGTAGGTATGTATGATTATCGAGATAAATGGGCAACACTACCTTGCCGCGCTGCAAAGTTAAATAGCGTAATTTCCCTTTTGCCACTTCGTTATCCATTGAGGTACAAAAGCACAATAGATCAAGTGCAGACATATCAAAAACTGATAGTCCATGACGCCTAGCAAATTGCTCTAAAGACTCGTTTACCTGCACTATCTGACCAAACAAGTTATATAAAATGCTGGCGCTTTGTAGCTGGTTAAAAACATGCTCAAGCGAAGTCAATTTTTGATCCATCTCGCTCACTGCATCTTTGATTTTATGACTCAATGGTGCTTTAAGTGAAAAAGTTAAGGCGCGAGCCAGCATACCTTTTTGATTTTTACGTTCGGTCGTAAATACTTTATAGTGAAAAAGTAGCTCACCAATTTGATGAGCAAACAGGTTCACATTTTTAATAAAGGCTTGTTCGTCAAAGTGTTTTTGAGGTATTACCGTTAACGCCCAAAACCCTCTAATATCTCCTGCATACATTAAAGGGGCGATATATTGTTGTTCATTTTCAGCCAGATCTTTAAAGAATACCCGGGTAATTTTAATTGTACCAGACGCCTTTATTGCATCGGAATAGGGAACTCGCTCGTAATCACGTCGCATCTCGACAATGTCACTTAGCTGACAATTAAGTGCACGTACCTCCGAAACACGGTGATCTCCTTCAAGGCGGGTAAGAAATATACTTTTATCTAAATTTAATTGCTGGTTTACAAGCTGAATGATGCCATCCCAAGGTTCTGGGTGTTCAAGAAAGTGACGCGGCAGGTAGCGCCCTAACATCCGCTGCTGGATCAACGTGATAATTGATTGCAGGTTTTCTTCTTCCGACCATTTCAATGAAATGAAAACCCACAATAGAGTTGACCATATTAGCGTGATTAGTTCGCCTATTGGTAATAAGACTGCATACCAATAGTGGGCAGCGAACCCCAAGATCAGTAGCAGCCCACTCATACAGGCTGCGATTAGCACATTGATTAGCGTTGTATTTCTTTGATACCAAACTAGAAGTAGTAATGTGGCTATGAATACAAAAGTGATAACAATGCTTTTGTCTAACGGTTTGATAAAACTATTAGCAGCGAAGTTGTTGGCGATGAAAGCTTGCAGGTAAACTGGAGGAAGTGCCTTATCAGTAAAAGTGCGAGGAGCGTTAAGTAAAGCAAAAGGAGAGTATTGCGCAATTAAGACAACTTTATCAGTAACTTGAGAAGCAAACACATCACCATTTAATACTCGTTCAGCGGTAAACTTTGGCAGGGAATAATAAGATAAAGAGTAATCTATGATTTTGTTTTGGTAGGTTCCATGCTCAGGAAAAAGCACGTCCCATAGTACATCACACGGCTGTGGTGGAGGGATAATACTGACCGCGCTGCCATACCAGTTTTGAGTCTCTGGTAAGCATAGGTTTGGGTTATTAAGAGGATAGTAAACAGCATCATGCTTACTGCCTGTGTCTTGTGCTAAAGCTACATCGGAGTACACCACAATACCTTTCGGGTCATATGCAGACAAAGTATTGATTAGTGACTCATGTTGCTGCTGTAAGTTTTTTGCCTCAATGACAACAATCTCTGTGGCTTGTGTTTTATTAAATTTGGAAAACCATTGTAATCCAAACAGATTGATCTGCTTGTATACGCCAGTAAATGAAAGTAATGCTAAAAATGCAAATAAACCAAGAAATAGCCAAAACTCGCGCTGGCGTCTTACAAAGCTTATTTGGCTGAAAATAGACATGTATAATTACTCTTTTACTGCTGACTAAAAGTAAGCACCAATTCGGTTGGAGACGAGGTCGTTATTTTAATAAACTCTAATCCATGAATACCCCCGCTTTGCCATTGATTATTGGTAAGAGAAAGTGAGCGTTGCCAAGAGATCATCGCGACATCATCTAAAAAGAGTGCACTTTCGCCACTTGTAGGTGGCGTCATAGACAACCCAAATTGCACGCCTCTTGCCGGCAAGTTTTCATCGCCTAATGTAACTGAATCATCAGGAAGCGTTATGTCTTGTTGAAATACCTGCCAGTCGTAAGTGCCAGCAGGTAATAATTCAGGAGTGGACTCAGAAAATAGTAGGCTGTCCTCAGATGTCAAAATACGAATATCGGCATTAAATCTCCCTGCATTATTGCCCTTTGCATAGCCGTATAAAGTAAGTTCATGATAGGCCTGAGCTGTGCTTGGAGCAGGGGTAATGGGCATAGTACGAATAGTATGTTTGAAAGGAACTCGTGTTGCTGTCTCATCGAATTGTGTTCGCTGTAAACACAAGCCTTGAACACCACGATATTTTCCAACTAGACAAGGATAAGTATCGTCAGACTCGATAAGCCATCGTGATACTTCGCCTGTTTCAGCGTCGTTATCCCAATCTTCAAAGTCACCGAAAAAGAGTAAATCACGACCAAGAGTTAGCTGTGCCTGAGATTGATTTAGTGCGATGCGACTTACATACTCTGAGCTTTGCGCATATTGGCGCAAGTCAATAATGTGCTCACCTGCAGCTACAGAAATAACACGTTGCTGAGTAGTTTCTACTATTGATGGGGTATCAAAGTTAACTTCCGCAAAGCCTGAATGCAATGAGATACCAACGTCAGGAGAAGAAAACTCTGCAATACGCTTGAGTAGCGCATTTGCAAGATCGCCACTAACTAGCTTGGGAGTATAGTCTTCTAAATACACAGGATAGGCTTTTATTGCGTCTATTTTTGGTTCTCCTGCTGTTTCAAGTTCGACAATAGTGATTAGCCCTAAGAAGGTTTCAAGTCGGTTTTGCTCAAATACAAAGTTGCCTAACCCCAATATTGCTGGAACCCCGTTATATAAACCGAAGCCCTGAGCGACATGTGGATGGTGGGCTATCATTAAATTTGCACCACTGTTCGAGACGACATCGAAGCGATTTGCAATATAAGCAGTTGGGGCGTAGGAGTATTCATCTCCACCATGCAGCTGAGCAACAACAAAGCGACCGTCATTGCTTGCTTGGTTGACGCTTTCTCTTATGGCTGTGGTGTCGGTTAGATCAGCGGCTCCCCCTTTTTGATCTGAGGCTACGTAAGTGATGGTATGTTGATCGCCCGTGATAGAGGTGGCCGAGATAAAATCTATGGTCGTTTCCCCCAGCGTTAAGCTGTATGGCGCTAGGGCTGATTCGGTATCGTTTCCTGCGCCACTGTGGCTTAAGCCTGCTTGCTCAACATAGCGGATGGTATCGCTAAGTCCCTGTGCTTGATAGTCATACACGTGATTATTACCCAGTGCGACATAATCAATACCAAGATCGTTTAAAGCTACTAACGAGGCTGGTAAACTGAAAAATGCAAACTCTTTACTCGGGTGAACCGTTGTTGGATTTTGGAGAATGGGTGACTCAAGGTTTACCGAAGCAAAGTCGACACTGTTAAACAGCGCAGGCATATATTTCACTAGCGCTTGGGCATCAGCTCCGGCGCTTTGGGGTTGGATAAGTCCGTCGCTGGTGCTTGGCAACGAATTGCCCATCGTAATGAGTGAAGGGTTAAAGTAGCGACGGCCAAACATTGTGTCACCCGCGAATAAAAGCGTTTTTAAAGAATCTGAAGACGGCTTTAGCTGCAATTCTATGGTTTGTGGGTCACTATGTTGATTTGCAAAAGTAAATACCAAAGGTAAATAGTCTGGGTGCTGTATTGTCGCTACGTAGGCACCGAAAGGCAATGTGGCAAGATCAATTGTACCGTTTGCAGCAGAAGTAAATTGTAGGCTGTTAATGGTAAGCGTAGCGCCAGAGACAGCGTTACCGTCACGAGTTTGAATCTGAACACTTAGATTGGTCGCTTCATTGTCCCTGTCTTGTTGACTTTGGTCTTCGTTTTTATCTGTGTCAGAGGGACCCGTTTCATTGGGGTCTTCAACTGAACAAGCCGAAAGGGTGAGGAGTAACATCAGCGCAATTATCTTTTTCATTTTTATCGGCCTGCTTTCAAAAACGATACAATATCCAATTCTTTAGTATTGTATCTGTAACTGTTTAGCGGATGCAATCTTATGATGAAAATGTAAGCCACCAAATCAGGAGTTTAACAAATGTGGAAAAACACCTTATAAAACAAATTTTTCCTTACCGTATTAGTATAGGACAAGAATTTAATGCAGCCTCTAAAATTCTGTTCAATATTCTTTACGTTTTTCTAGTCGACTAGCTATTCTTAGAGTATGATCCCGTCAACCGTGTAAACCCGTTTTGAGGAACAAATGCGTCTAGAGATACATTGCGCTGACCGAATTGGTATTGCCCAAGAGATTCTCAACATCTTGGTAAGCTACCGTGTTGACTTAAAAGGTATAGAAGTCGATTCAGTAAATTGTCGGATGTACGTGAGTTTTCCACCGATAGAATTCGAACAGTTTCAAAAGATCATGCCAGAGATACGTTTGATTGATGGTGTAGAAGATGTTCGCACCACGGCATTTTTGCCTTCTGAGCGTGAACATAATGAATTAAATACACTGCTTAGTGCTTTGCCTGATGGTGTTATATCAATAGACGCAAAAGGTTGGGTTCGTCATTGTAATGATGCTGCTTGTCGCGACCTAAACATGGTTGAGACTGATGTTATCGGCGCAAATATTAACAACCTTTTGAAAGGTTTTAATTTTACCCGCTGGTTAGAAGGCAAAGAAGTATTAGGACAAACGACCCGTGTAGAAGTAGGCGGCGAAGACTTTATTGCGGATATTTTGCCGATTTCTGTGCCTCAAGGGGGAGACGGTGACGTTTTAGCCGGAGCGGTGATCAATATTAAGTCACAGTCTAGACTTGGGCAGCAAGTGAGTGCATTTCGTCGTTATGGCCAAGAGAGTTTTGCCACTATCCACAATCACAGTACAGCAATGCGCAGAGTGGTGCGTGAAGCGAGAAAAATGGCTCAACTAGAGGCACCAATTCTCATTACTGGAGAAACAGGAACAGGTAAAGAGCTCTTGGCACGAGCATGCCACTATGCTTCAAATCGTTCATTAAAGCCTTTTATTGCACTATCTTGTGCTTCATTACCTGATGATGTAGCGGAGTCAGAGCTATTTGGTTACGCCGGTTATGAAGAAAATGCGGCACCAAAGCGTGGGGTACTAGAGCAAGCAGATGGTGGTACCGTATTTCTTGATGAAGTCGGTGAGATGTCTACACAATTGCAGACTAAGCTTTTGCGCTTTTTGCAAGACGGTACTTTCCGTAAGGTTGGCGACGAAAATGAAGTAAAAGTGAATGTGCGAATTATCGCTGCAACCCAAAAAGATTTACCAGCAATGGTGCAAGAAGGGGCATTCAGAGAAGATCTCTACTACCGAATTAATGTGCTAACGCTAGAGATTGCACCGCTTAGAGATCGCAAGGCTGATATTGCTCCGCTGGCTGAGCACTTTGTGCAAAAATACGCGCAGCAAAATGGTCATCCAGCGCCTACTTTTGCTAGAGAGTGTATCGAGTTTCTAGAGCAATACCCATGGCCTGGTAATGTTAGGCAATTAGAAAACGCAATTTATCGCGCGGTTTCGCTATTAGATGATAAAGAGCTGCGTACAGAACACTTGAATTTACCTACCTTTACTCATGACTTGGGCTATTTAGAATCAGACTTTGAAGGGACGCTTGATCAGGCCGTTAAGCGCTTTGAAGCGACATTATTACGCAAGCTATATCCAGCTTATCCGAGCTCAAGGCAGTTGGCGAAGCGACTAGGCCTGAGCCATACTGCTGTTGCGAATAAGCTGCGTGAATACGGGATCAATAGAAAAACGGTAAAAGTGTAATATTAGTAGCTGCACGCACACAGCGAGTATAAAGGCTACAGGGAGTAGCCTTTATGATTTTGTGCCCATGTCTTTGTTAACGCCATCAACTTTAATACCTTCTATCCCATCTTCATCAAAAGTGAGCGTGATACTTACGTTATCTCTGGCAAAAAAGTAATCAATACCATTTACTGTGAGTATATAGTTGCCTTTTACGGTACCACTAAATTCCTTTTTCGTTAATGCAATATGATGGTCAGCAATTTGCCACGTAAATTCAGAAATAAACCCCTGATTAAACTCTTGGATCCACACTTTTGCGTCGTCTTTACTCAGCGTGATTGCAACTGAGTAAGACTCCGGAAGCTCCGACATATCATATTGGTTTGCACCAATACGAAACTTTTCGGCTTGTTTATTCCAAGCAAAACCAAACGTAAATGCTTTATCTGCACCGGTAGGGTAAGTTAATGTACCTTCGCCTTTGAAGTCGAAGTCGGCGTAGCAAAAGCTGGAAAAAGTAAAGATTACAGCGCTGACAATGAGGGAAAATATGTTCATGGGCTTCACACCTATTTTGTTTTTTACCTGAGGGCTGAAAAATAAATGGGCTAACTCATCGTATTGAAAGCATGCCTTACTTTTACAAAGCTCAGGTTAGTTAATCTAGTTTACTTGGATGGTTATCGCAAGATGGAGACAGTTCACATCGAGGACATTAATGCAGCGTAGGGTAACAAAATAATCTCTTTAGAATATGAATTGCTATGCTAGAATCGAAAAATTATTTACTGGTAAGACCATTGTTATGAATTTATATTTTCGTTTACTGTTACTGTTTTGGAAAATAAGAAAAAACCAACAACACGCTAACTCTATTCTTGACCCGATAGACATTACATACCGCGCGCTACCTAGTGATTGTGATATTAATATGCACCTCACGAATTCAAGATACTTAGCCTTTATGGATTTAGCTCGGACCTGGATGACTGAGCGAGTAGGTTTATTCGCTGCGGTGATGAAGCGTCGTTGGTTTCCAATCGTGAATGCTACCGCGATCACTTACATTCGTGATATTAAGCCGCTACAAAAGTTCACCATCACAACGAAAGTGGTTGGTTGGGATCATAAGTACTTTTATATCGAGCAAAGGTTCCACTCGTCCCGTGGTTTACATGCTATTGCTTATGTCCGTGGTGTATTCAAACGCAAAGGTGGAATAGTTACCATTGAAGAAATGCTAGAAATTGCAGGATTTAAAGGCGAAGCACCAATTTTATCGCCGGAGATTATGCACTGGAAAGCTATGCTAGAGGCGAAAAAGAGCAGTAATTTGTAACGGTGAACAAAAAGATAAAGGCCACAATAGTGGCCTTGGGGATTGAGAAAGTAACAGTAATTTATTGTCTATACCGCAAAGGTATTAGAATTTGTATTTGACACCAAACATTGCAACAACAGGGTCAATCTCTACATCTGAAGTCAGTGCTTTAGCACCATTTGCATATACAGTTGCGTCAGTATCAATGTCCATTTTAGATATCATACCGTGTAGACCCCACTTTTCATTCAAGTCGTAGTTAAAGCCAACTTGTAACGCAATACCGAACGAACTGTCTAGGTCTACTTCTACATCATTTGTACCCAAAGTTGCTTTTAATGCTGCACTTGGCTCTTCGTCAAAAAATACGGTGTAGTTTAAACCTGCGCCGATAAATGGACGGAACTTAGCCGTTGCATCAAAAAAGTGATACTGAGCGATTAATGTTGGTGGTAAATGCTTTATATCAGCTATCTCTGCACCTGCTAGGCCGCCTGCACCATCTACTGTATGAGAGAACGGTGTAGCTGCGATTAATTCAAAAACGATGTTATCGTTATAATGGTAATCAAGTGTGATACCTAGCTGTGTATTTGAATCAGCAACTAAGCCAAGCGCATTGTTTTCGTTGATTGCAGAAGCTGTGTTGTCAGGGTTTACATTAATTGCACCAACGTTAACACTGAAATTTGCCTGTGCAAATGGAGCAGCAACTAGCAATGTAGATAAAAGTGCAGCAGTTAAAGTTTTCATATTCTTCTCCTAACCCTATGTGAGGACATTTTTCAAACTGTGAAACAGTGTGTGTTTTCAATGAGGTCATCATAAAAGGCTTCAAAAAATGAAAAACTGTTCTAGATCAATTTTTAAATTGGATACGTTCAGAAATTTTTGAAAGTTTGATTTAGATTAAGTTTTGATGATGTCATGGCTCTGCATTAAAACTGCAATACTATGGTCAAAGTTAACGCTTTTAATACGAGTACGATTTTACAGTGTAATCGCTTCTATATATGTCACTAGCACCTCAGTATCTAAATACTTGCACATCTTATGCCATAGAGATCTTAACCCGTTTGATCCAAGCGCCTTCGGTAACACCTTGTGATGCAGGCACCATCGCATTTATGTCAGAACAGCTTGCAGGGCTGGGTTTTACCACTGAGCAGTTTGAAGTACAGGGAGTAAAAAATTTAATTGCGAGCTATCACTTTTCTGACGGCCCTATTTTGGCCTTTTCTGGTCATGTGGATGTTGTGCCTGCGGACAATCGAGGTTGGATTGTACCGCCGTTTAGTGCGCAAATTGTCGATGGTGTAATGTATGGTCGTGGCGCTGCGGATATGAAAGCGGGTATTGCCTCAATGCTTTCTGCCACACGTGAATTACTTAATTTTCGCCATAAACTCCATGGCACCTTTTACTGGTTACTTACCTCTGATGAAGAAGGGGAGGCTGAGTTTGGCTCAAAACTTATCGCCGATCGTCTAGTAGAAAAAGGTATCGAATTAGATGCGTGTTTAGTTGGTGAACCAACAGCTCATATGGCCGTTGGTGATACGATTAAAAATGGTCGTCGTGGTGCAATATCTGGACGAGTTCAGATTAAGGGCAAGGCGGGACATGTGGCATATCCAGAGCAAACTATCAACGCTGCACACATAGCTGGGCAGCTCGTAAGTCAGCTATCATTACTACCTTGGTGGAAAGATGAGGCAGGTTCACAAACGACACTGCAGGTCACAGGGATCACGGTACCAAACATCGTTGATAATTTAGTGCCCTCAGAGTGTGAAATTACATTTAATATTCGCTACAGTCACGCCTATAAAAGCCAAGAGGTTATGCGATATATACAAGAGTCACTAGCAAAGTCTGGTGCATCGTTGGCGTTGACATGGGAGCGTCCCTGTGAGTCCTTTTACACTGGAGCTAAGCAAACACAATGTTTTTTGACGTTGGTTGAACAAGCGATAAAAGACATGACAGGACAATACCCTGCATTGAGTACGGCGGGTGGCACCTCAGATGGTCGCTTTTTTGCAACAGCTAAAACACAAGTGATTGAATGTGGCGTGAAGAATGATTCCATTCATCAAGTTAATGAACATGTATCACTCATGGATATTGATACCATTGAAAAAATATACCTTTCTGTTTTAAAAAGATTTTTTATCAAAGATGAAATTTTTTGAAAAATTTTCTTGAAAATAAATTTGCTGACCATAAATACAGTTATGAAGACGCCGTAAGGGTCTGAAAAAGTAAATAACTATTTGTTTTATTTGTACTTATTGGTTCATTTTGAAGAGTAAGTACTATGTATAGCTTTAAGAGGATACAAATTATGCGTACAGTAGATTTATCACCACTTTACCGTTCATTTATCGGTTTTGACCATTTAGCTTCTATGATGGATGCCGCTGCAAGAACAGATAAGCAACCAAGTTATCCGCCATACAATATTGAAGCTCTAGGCAAAGATAAGTATCAAATTACCATGGCTGTTGCTGGCTTTACCGAGCAAGAGCTAACTCTGGAATCAGAAAATAACACCTTGACCGTAAAAGGTAAAAAGCAAGACGCTGACGAGTCGAAAGAACGTAAGTTTATTCATCAAGGAATAGCGCAGCGCGGATTTGAACGTAAGTTTCAGCTGGGAGATCATGTTAACGTGTTAGGTGCAGACCTAAGTCATGGTTTGCTGGTTATAGACCTTGAGCGAGTGGTGCCTGAAGCGTTGAAACCAAGAAAAATAGAAATTGCTTCGGGCAAGTTGCTAGGAAATAAGTAACTTTTGTAAACCTTCAAGTTTTCCAACCCGCCGCCGTAAGGCGGCTTTTTCTTTATGCGCCATGTCTACCAATAGCCAACCTAGTGTTCTTGCTAAATACCGAGTATGGTGAGTTCAGTACGTCCTACTCCCTGCTTAATTTGAAGAAGTAAACCTGACGCAACCGGTGTTCGACAAGATTTTCTTGCCTCAAAGTAGGTCTGCAAATTAGTATCAAAGTAAACACGATAGCGAGTAGCGATATGGAATTAAAAGATAAGCTTATTTTATTGCTAAAATCTGGTGGCTTGTCGCTTGGTATAACAACGATTTTTTATACGCTATTATTTGGCATGTCTGCACAGTTCCATCACCAGATCCCATTTTCACCTTTCTCGGGAGAGTCGGGTATCGATATGATGTTGGTTTATAGTTTTTTGATTTTTTTGTCGAGTAGTATCTTTAGCTATTTTTTCTTGAAAATACATAATGCTCGCAACCATATGCACGTTGATGGATTGGTGATCACCATAAAATATATGCACCTAATGTTGTGGCTTGGTGTTATTGGCATCGCTACCTATACGTTGCTACACATGAAGCAGCATACTTCTGTGTTGCAGCAAGCACAAGACATAAGCACCACGCCGACACAATTGGAAAAACTAGTCTCTTATTTACCAGAACATGGTGATGTGATTGATATCGCGGTTGCAAGCAACTCGAATACCTCTGCCGCGACGTTAACCTATTTAAGTTTGAGACGAGACTTCAGTACCCATTTAGCATTGGCATCTAACCCGAGTACACCTAAAAAGGTGCTTGAAGAAATCATCGGATATTATCAAGATGGACAACAGGATGTGGTCATAAATGCAGTGTTGCGCAATCCAAATGTAGCGAATGGCAGCACTAAATTACGCGTGCATTGACAACGCGGTGAAGGGTAATCTATCAAAGGTCAGTAGGTTCTAGCGTCTAGCTTCAGTTATCACTTAGCTCTTTTCGTAGTGTATTTTGCATATGCTGAAGTGCGGAGATTTTGTCTCTTGCTTCTTGTAGTTGTGCTTCAGGTAACCCTGCTTGAACACCTCGAGTGAGTAATGCGTTGAGTTGTTCTACTTTGCTATCCACAGCAGCAATATATGCCTGTTTTAACTGTACCTCTTTATCATCCAGGTATGCTTGGTACGCTTCGGGGTCAGTTAAATCACCTTGGTATTGAAGCTCATTTTTGGTGGCATTGTTGATGGGCGGTAAATACTGTGGCGGATGAATGGGGGCTATGGTAAACGTATCATCTTTTTTACTCGATGTCGGCTGTGAGGTGTCTTTCTTTGCGCGTAGCTCTGTGGGAAATTCAGCAGGCAGCAGATCTGCCTGTATTTCTCTTGATAGGCTGGGCTGGAGGGGCTGCCAACTGTTGTTGGCATACTTCAGCGTAAATAGCGCGATGATTAAACCAAGAAAAATAGCAACAGCTACCTGCCAATATTTCATAATATCGTTCCGTTATTTGTTCGCTTCCATTGTTGATAATCTTGTTCAAACTTACTTTTAGCAAAGCTTTGTGTAAGCGCGAGCAAGGCTTGATAGCGTACTGTCTCACTATTTATATCATAATATCCATAGACGGGAGAGGTGCTGAATAATACTAGCCACTGTCCGGTAGGGGTTCGGATACTGTGGGTCATTTGACCATGTTTATTGCTAAATGCTAATTGGGTTTCCCATTTAGGTTCACTTTGTCGTGTTAGCGGTTTGGGCGCCGACTTCCACACCAAAGAAGGGCTAAACTTGTCGATTGCTTTTTGCCACGAATTTGCCTTGGTATAAGCACTAAATTGCTCTGCATCTCGTTTGCTTTTGAACTTGGCAGCGATAGCATCGACCTGTTGTATATACCTAAAACGATCTTTATGCTTAGCGTAATAACTAGCGACTGCTTGCATCGGGATTTCAGCGCGTAATGCCTCAACATATTCACTCGTTGCCCCATGCATTTCTTCTTTGACGCCAAGGTAAGCTAACATGCTTGGTCTTAACAGCTCACCTGCCACAACTTGCCGTAATTGTGATAAGTTGAGATTGTGTTGTTTTAGATAAGCACGGGCCTGGCTGAATAGAGCTTGTTGATAGATACGTTGCTCCACAATGGCACGAAGCAACTTAATATCTCCTTGATGTAATTTAAACCGATTCTGCATAGATTGGCTGAACATGACTTGCTCAAGGGAGAACGCAGATGAGTTTGTCAGCTTAATCTGTTTCCATTTGAGTAATTGCTCGGTTGTATACTGGCCATCTGCTGGATAGGTTCCAAGCAGTGCTTTAATTTGTGAACTATCAATCGGCAATGGATTGGATTGCTTTTTTATTTTCTTTAACTCAGTGAACCAATCAAGTAACGCAGCTGCGAGAAATTTATCGATATGATACTCAGTGCTAAAGCCAACACTGGATTGACGGTCAAGTATGCTTGGGTTAAATCGCTTAGCCTGCCAGAGAAGGAATTGGTTTTCTAGCAATTGAGTTTCTGTTTGCTGCAAGGTGAATTCTCTACCTTGCTCCAAGTACAACTTATGGATCAAGGGCAGTAGTGTTGGCGGTAAAGTAGGTGATGCAAAGCTTGGTAAGCAAAAATTGCTTACCAAGAAAAGTAAGACAAACCGCATTATCTCACGTCCATGGCGTGATTTAACAGGTGAACAACCATAGCGATTGCATGAGGGATGACCTGTTTTGCTGTATTCACACGATCATAATGATCCTTAGAGTTGAGTACTATGCCACCTTGTGAGTATGAAAAAGCACCGCCTTGGGTTAGTAATGGACGGATATCAGTCGAATGCGTATCAACGGCACTAAAGCTTGTCATTGCTTGCTTTACCAAGCTAAAGTCATTTAGCGACTCTTGATCATAATAATCTTTTACCCAAGATTCCCAACCAGAGTGATTGAGATCTGAGGTTGTCCATGTGTGATGTGGTTGAAGTAAGTCGGTGGTATGAAAAACAAAACCTAATACTTGCGGATTACCGCTTTCTACATAGCTTTGATACCAATATTGACCTAAATTATCGATAGGTTGAAATGGCATTTCTTCAAAGTCATCATACATGCTATATGTTGAGTGACTGTCGATACGGTAGTTTTTTTCAGTAACTCCGTAACTGTTATATTCGCTGTCATCGGCATTAAACCAACCCGTTTCACCACCGTGACCATCATCTAGATAATCACCTTTTAACCAAGTCGCAGCCATGTTATCTACGGTTCCCCATACGGTCAGTTTTTGGTAGTTATAGCCACCAAAGTCATTGCCGTGAGTATCTGCTCCCTGTGTGTGGTTTTGAAAGTGCCAATAACTTGTATACTTTACGATACTTTCTGCAGCTCCCCACAGCGGTGCTTGCACACAATCTCCCGTGATAGCACCGCAAAAAAAAGTGTCTTCAAAATCATCTACATCGAATGCCGCTTGGCCTAAAACATTGGCAAGTTGCGAGACCGACATCCCATTAGCTTGGGCATACGCTTGTAACTTTGCGTACCGAGTAGTTGTAGGGTTTTTTGCCATGTAGTTAACGGCATCAATCACGATACGTTTGTGTGTTTCTTGACTGAAAGCTGCGCTGTGGCCAGCTGTAAAGAGCAGTGCAGCAGATAGTAGATAGTGTTTCATAGTTCGCCTTTCATTTATTTTAATTAGTTCTTCATTTGCTCGAATAAGCAAAGTGGGCTATTTGACACAATCTATGTGAAATAAATATTAAAATAAAGTTAAATGTGGATTCTGTTAAAAAGTATATTAAGATGCTTGTTGGTCACAAATGGGTCAGGTATGATCTCGGGTAGAATTTAGGCACATGTGCACTAAACAAAGAAACTATGAAAAAACTACTAATAATAATTAGTTTACTCTTGCCACTTTATGGCGTTTGCGAGGAACCAAGCGATGATCTTGAGGATGAGTTCGCATGGCAGCTGAGTGTGGGCGCGTTTTACGTTGATATGACAATGCCTGAATTGATCGGAACAGATTCGACGTTCAAGCATGGTACCTTTCTCGTTGATGCCAAAATAGAGTATAAAAACTTTTATCTAAATACTCACTCTGGAGATTTTTTTGGTGGCTCTGATGTGGGCTATCAAATTATTAATACCGGTGAGTGGGGGATCGATGCCATTTACGGTAGTTATATGCTGCCGTTTTCCGAGCGAGGCTACCATGATAGCGATGACGTGGTGCCAGAGCTTAGAGGAATAAAAAAAACGCGATCAAGATAACTCAATTGGTTTTTCCTATTATCGTCATGTTGGTGAGTTTTTAGCCGTTGCTGAAGTCGTTTACGATGTTTTTGGAGATACTGATGGTTGGGTATTTCACGTTGAGGCAACACGCAATTTTGAGTTAAGAAATTGGGATCTTTGGCTCAACTTTGGCGCTAACTATTACTCCAGCAATTTTCACAATTACTTCTATGGGGTCTCTGAGACTGAGATCAACCAATACCTTACGCTATACACTCCGGGCTCATCGACATCGGCGTTTATTCAGATGCAGCTCAATTACCCTATTGCAGAAGACTGGGTGTTTAGCTCCGGTGCTTCATGGTTGATTGGTTCGCAAGATACGCTAAATAGTCCATTAGTTCGTTCTCGTCATGCCAGAGTCTTCTTTACTGGGGTGAAATATGTTTTCTAAATTGATCACATGGATTGTGCTGTCTCTGAGTATGCTCTTGAGTTATCAATTGCAAGCGCAAGAGATAGAAACTGTGGGAATACTGCATGCTGTACCGAGCAAATGTGTTGCCCTAAACCAGGGGAGGACGTGCTATGCTGATGTTAAAGTGACAGTTAATGCGCCTAGTGAAGGTGACTACTGCATTAGAGAAAGCTTATCTAAAAAAATACTGCAATGTTGGGCTAAAGCTGACACCTTCAAGTATGAACTTGATTTTAGCTCCGATGAGAGCTTGAGTTATGAGCTGATCTCAAAGAAAAGTCGAGATGTGCTAGCCGTGACCACTATTGAGGTAAATTGGGTGCATAAAGTGAAAACGAAAAAGCGTCGTTGGCGTCTGTTCTAATCTTGTTATACGAGACCAAACGCTTTATTTATCGATGCTCTTTCGTTGTTTCTGTGGGTAGTCGTCAACCGACACGCTGAAGCTTTACGTGTGTCACTCCATAGCTGATTGTCAGCAATAAACCATTATAATGACTCTATGTTGTTCAAGCACCAGTCAGCTCTGCGAAGAGTCGCTTGTTGCGTTTGTTCATCTTGTTTATACCAATTGCGGTATATCATACCTATGCGATGGTTTTTGCCAAACTTATCTTCATGTCTAACCATAAAATGCCAGTAAAGGCTATTGAGTGGGCAGGCATTATCGGTTGACTTCTGTTTGACGTCATAATGACAGTCACGGCAATAATCGCTCATTTTGTGTATGTAGTTACCACTTGCGGCGTAGGGCTTAGTTGCAACAATACCATGGTCGGCAAATTGGGTCATACCGCGGGTATTTGGCATTTCTACCCATTCGATGGCATCGATATAAATCCCCAGGTACCAATCGTCTACTTGATTTGGGTCTATTCCAGTTAATAGACAAAAGTTACCTGTTACCATTAATCTTTGAATATGATGGGCATACGCATATTCAAGACTTTGGTTAATAGCTTCACTCAAGCAGCGCATTTTGGTTTTACCATGCCAAAAATACTCAGGGAGCTTGCGCTGTGCAAGTAAGTAGTTCTTATGGCTGTAGTCTGGCATGTTAAGCCAATATACTGCACGAATGTATTCTCTCCAGCCCAGGATCTGTCTTACAAACCCCTCAACTTGTGCAATATCAATGTTAGAGTTTTCTTGGTAGGCAGCAATTGCTGCGTCAATAACTTGTTTGGGACTAAGCATTTTAGCATTAATGGCAAATGAGAGCCGAGAGTGATAAAGCGTCCATTTGTGCTCACTATGACATGTCATGGCATCTTGGAACTGACCAAATAAAGGCAGCAAATGGTCGCAAAAAAAACTTAATAGTTCCTGGGCTTGTGTGCGAGTTGTTGGCCAAATTAATAGTGGCTGTGCTTTGCCTATGGTGTTGATTTGATGTCGTTCTAAGCGGTCGATAATGTCACTGACATTGTTTGCAAAGCATAGTGGCTCCGAGATTGAATCAAGGTCTGCTTTCTTTAATTTGTTACGGTTTTGGCTATCAAAATTCCATTGGCCACCGACGGGTTCACCTTCATCCATCAATACATTAAAGCGCCGCCTTAGTTTCCGATAGAAGAACTCCATGGTTGTGTGTTTGGCTGGCTTGAGATAGGTATCCAACTCTTCAAACGGTACTAAAAAGTGTTCAGTGTCTACGGTGCGTAACCGCAAATTATCGAGAGAAAGCTCGCCGAGTTGCTTTAAGAGTCGATATTCATCGGGTCTTTGATATTCAAAGCTTTCTACCTGAAACTTTTTGCATAGATGAGTAACGAGCGCCGGCAAATCATCATATTGTTTAGTGTCGTCGAGGGTTAAATGGAGAACGTGATAACCTGCTTTAGTGAGTGCTTTGGCAAAATTTTCCATTGCTTTAAAAAAAGCACACACTTTTTGAATGTGGTGGTTAGTATAGTCTGTTTCCTGTTGCAGTTCTGCAATCACATAAAGGTATTCGTTCTTATTCTCTTGTGAAAACCAGCTATGTTTGGCGTTTAGCTGATCGCCAAGGATAAGTCTTAGTCCTTGGTATTTACTGTTCAGTCCAGACATTATTACTCCTCCAACGGCCAATCTACATAATCTCGGGTATCTAATAGCTTATGAGATGTACCGCGCCAGCGCATTATATATTCACCGTTGGGGTCAAACATTGACCGCTGCTTTGCTAGATTAAAATGGCGACCGCCACGGGGATCAGCGCCAACTCCCGCAATATATTGCCAATTCCCCCAGTTTGCGGCAACGTCATAGTCGATAAGATTTTGTTCAAAAAAGGCCGCACCGTAGCGCCAATCCAGTTGCAGCTCATTGACAAAATAACTTGCTGTGATTTGGCGAGCACGATTTGAGATCCAGCCTGTTTCTCTGAGTTCGGTCATGATGGCGTTGATAAATGCACTGGGTGTTTTACTTTGACACCATTTTTGAAAACGCTCTGGATAAAAACTGGTTGTCGGTTTTTTATTTTTCACACCTGTAAATGCAAATAGCCGGTGTTGGTGTTTGAGTGCATACCACTGGAAGTATTCACGCCACAACAATTCAAACCAGATCCAATAGGTTGACTCATTCGCACCATATTGATGTTCAAACTGGTTAAGGGCGTGCTTAACCTGGCGAGGGCTCACTGCACCCGTTGCTAGGATGGGACTAAATTGTGTCGAAAACCCGTCGCCGCACAACGCATTTCTCGTTTCTTTGTATTGCTTGGCTGCGTCAGTTTGGAAATACTGTTTAAGCTTATCTTGCGCTTGCTTCTCTCCTGCATAAAAGTCCCCGCTGTAGTCTCCCGTTGCTGTGAACTTGACTAAAGTTGAAGTATTAGGTGGTTTTGGGGGTAACTGCGGGGCAGGTAACGGCTCGTTAGGCACTAACGCTTCAACGCGTTTTCTAAAAGGTGTAAAACTCGGTGGCAACTCATTGAGAGAAAATGGCAACATATCAGGCGTGAACAGAGTATGAGCGTACTCTGAAATGAATTTTACCTCAGGGCAGTGTGTTTGCAATCGTAGCCAGTATTTGTATTCATTTGCTCCTGAGTGTACCGAGCGGCCAATATGTGTGACAGCACAGTTGCGGATAATTGCTACCAACCCCTGCAATTTATTTGCCTCAGGCACAATATAGAGCGCTTGATGACAAGCGTCTAATTCCTGTTGTAACGCAGCCAGCGTCGCTTCTTCATAAGCATTAGCTGGAACAGATTTTGAACACTGTGCTTTGCTACTGCTCCAGATGTTGTTGTTGGGTAAATAAACACAAATAAGACGCTCAACCTGCGATGCTAGGGTAACAAGTGAGGGGTTATCTTTTAAACGACAATCATTATCAAAAACATAGAGTCCTATCTTCACACTTACTCTCGATCGATAGTAGAACAATAAGACTCTATACGGAAAAGGGGATAAAGTTGGTCAGTTATGCCAATTAATTTTAATACTTATCTCAATTTGAAGGGGAAATCTGACGCTAACAGCGTTAGAAATTCTCGTTTTAACTTGAAGTTTGTGTAAAGAATGTTCTAGCTCATTGTTGCTAAAGCATAACTTTTTTTCTCACCTCATTATAGAAAGCTTAATCAAACAAATTGGTATTATTTCTGGCAAGACTCAATTAAATACCGTAAGTGAGCACCTACATCCTGCGTTTTGGTCTGACCTTGCTCTAACAAAGCACTTGCTTGCTGCTTAAGCTCAGATAAGTCGTATTGTTCAAGCAAGGTTTTTAAATATCTGACTGTGTCAGCACCTTGCTGTAATAGCTCCGGAAACTGTTCAATCGAGATTTCTTGATCACTTAAACGCGCAATTGAATTAAGTAAATCGCTCAGATTGGCACTATCTTGTAGCGCACCTTCGACTGAAATAAGAGCTCCCATTGGGTCAGCGTCGAGATTATTAGTCACACAAGCCGCAATACTGCCTGCTGCGGCTGATGCTTGCACTGATTCTAAGCCTTTGTCTCTTATTTGTTCAACCACTTCCTGTAATTCTTGGTGTTGAGATAAATAGTTCGCCTCAACTTTGGCTTTTGAGTCTTCAAACACATCGCATGCTGTCAGTGACAAGACCAAAGTAGATGCAAATATAGCCGCTCTTAGCATATCATTTTCCTATAAAAATATTTTAAGGAAGTCTAATAAGCTAACGTCAAGAAGTCACGCTTAGTTTGCGCAGTTCCACACTTGATTTTGAGCGCTTTATCATGCGCAACTCTGAATTAAGCGAGCTAATTTGCTTGCTGTTGAGCCTTTTTGAACTCTTGTAACTCTACTACATTGCTTCGTTTAAAAAGCTCAGACCGAAGCATATTTTCTACTAACAGCAGTGCCTTGTTCCAAGCATTTTTTGCTGCGCTGGTAAAATGCCGACCAAGATGACATTTCAGCGTGTTAATAAAGGTGAACAATAACGCTGAAATATCTCGCTCCGATGTTCCCATAAACAGCAATGTACTTTTTTGTTGCCTTAAGTAATGTAGTAAGTTTGATTGTTGTGGCAGTCGCATTACGCAACTTTGAACAAAATCAAATATTTGATGCTCCCAAATAATCAATTGACCGGCGTTGTTCGGGATCTGCATCCGCAGATCATAATGTTGGAGCTGATTATACCAAGACGTACAAAAGCCATGAAAGTTAGGCCGGATACTCGCAAGAGTCTGAGTTAACAGTTGATACTGATATGGAGTAATGCTCATAGACGCCTCTTCAAATTGATGAAGAGCGGATCCTTTGCTCAAATTACATAATACCAATTGAGTATATTTCCTAACGATTTTAAAGTTTTAATGCGTTATTCGTTGCCTTACGTATTCTTATTTAAAATAACGGGTAGCAACGCCTTGTTTGGTTGGCAACGCGATTTCCAACTCCAAATCAGGTTATTTATTTACTGCAATTGGTATTAAACCTTGAATTGAGTATAGTCGATTTTAGAAAATGCGAGACTTTTTGATATTTTTTTGTGAGATTTTTCTTACTTTTTCTATGTGAGATGAGAGAACGATAAATTTGAACCATAGGTCATGTGAGCGAGTGTTGTACTAGCTCACATAAATAATCAAACAGGGCCTTTAGGGTTACCTAAAAGCGATCGGCTTTATTGTTTGCTCAGATTACTAGGCAAACCACTGAGCAACCTAAGTATACTATGCTCTATTGCTTGATGGGTGATAGCAGCTTAGGATCGGTGACTAATTTTCGAACCCCATGGGCATGATCTTCATCAAAAGCGTTGTCTTCACACCAACGTGCAAGGCTATTGATGTCAACTTTGGCACAACTTGGGCGTACGCTCCAGCTCACTTGTAATGGTGAACATTGCTGGTTGTTGTAGCTAGGGCCTGTTGTGGAACCCAAAAATTCAACTGGAGTGCCGGTATTAGTTGGTAGTGCGCCAGCTTGATGGTAGCCATTAACTTGGCCTTGGTAATCTAATTTAGTAAAGTCCTGTGCATTCTTATCGTTAACGACTAAAAAGACTTGTGTCTCTACACGTAAGTCAGGGTTTGCACAACTATCATTAAGACAAGCCCCGAGGGTTGGCCCTGGTTTTACATCACATGAACTGTGCACCCAGTGTACTTCTATTGTATCCCCTGGTTTGACGTTGTTACATACTTTTCCTTCAACCGGTGCTAACTCTGCCGCACTAAGGCTGGTTGTTGCATTACATTGAAAGCCTCCGTATTTTGGGTCATTAGACGCTATCGAAAAATCTTTCGCTTTGTGTTCTGCATTTTTATGGAAATGAATATTGCAGAGGTTTAGCTCCTCTTTTGGCGGTGCTAAAGAGAAAACGCGTTTGTTATCACCTTTAACACTGTCTATATCTCTGGGGGTTTGCGGGCCTGCTGATTCACACTGAGCTGCAAATGCTTCTAAGCTCAAGATGGACAGCGCTGTCAATGTGCTGGATTTTATGGCCATTCTCATTGGTTTTTTCCTTTATTTTATGATTTCATTGTCCCTGATTATGGATCAAATATGTCATTTTTGTTACATAAAAATATGTCAAAACTGAACTGGACGGATGAGTTGATAGGGCCTGAAAGGTTATTTGTGCTACGTATACGGATAATAAGGTGTGGCAGACGCAGATAGTTATAAATCAAGGTTGCTATCTAAGTGTACAGTCTCTATAATACGCAGCATATTTAAGCGATCGCATCGAGTCTTTTACTTTTCGGTATGATTGCTAGCATTATGGTAATTTTTATATATCCTAAAGCTAATATAGGCGTTTCTAAGCCACTTCTTTAAAATAGAAGTAAAACAATTTTATGTGTTGGCGCGGGATGGAGCAGCCTGGTAGCTCGTCGGGCTCATAACCCGAAGGTCGTCGGTTCAAATCCGGCTCCCGCAACCAAGTTAAAGATTGAGTTCTTTGATTTCGCGCATTCTTTGTAATGCGCGTTTTGCGTTTAAACATCTGCATTTATGTAAGTAGGTGGTTAATGTGGCTGAGATAGCTCGCAAACCAAGCACGGCCTTTGGCCACACAGTTTGTTATTCGTGTGACGCCCCGCTTGGTTCGGGGCGTTGTTGTATCTGGCGCAAGGTGTATGCTGAGCCCATGATCAAGCAGCTATGATTTGGGGCTTTAAGCCCTTTTTTTGTTTGTATGGAGGAGTTCTGTGTCAAAACTCGAGCAAGATTTGACTGAAATGTTGGAGCCAGCAGTTGCTGCATGTGGCTTTGAATTACTCGGTCTTGAGTTTGTGCAAGCTGGTCGTCATTCTACACTTCGTGTGTATATCGATCATGAAAACGGCATTAACGTTGACGATTGTGCTGAGGTTAGCCGTCAAGTTAGTGCAATTTTAGATGTCGAAGACCCGATTACGAACGAATACAGTTTGGAAGTATCTTCTCCTGGTGTTGACAGACCATTATTCAAACAAGCTCACTATGAGGCAGCAGTGGGAGAAGAAGTACGCTTGCGTACAAAGCTTCCGCAAGAAGGTCGCCGTAATTTTAAAGGCGACTTAGTAGCAGTTAATGGCGATATGATCACGTTGAAAGTTGATAACCAAGATTTTATCTTGATGTTAAGCAACATTGAACGTGCCAATATCATCGCAAAATTCTAACTTTGAGTGCGAAGGAAAAGGGCAAGCGAGGCATTACCTATGGCAAAAGAAATATTGTTGGTGGCAGAAGCTGTTTCCAATGAAAAAGCAGTCCCAAGAGAAAAGATTTTTGAAGCATTAGAGTTCGCACTAGCGACAGCAACAAAAAAGAAGCACGACGGTGAAATCGAAGTGCGTGTTTCAATCGACCGAAAAACAGGTGAATACGATACTTTCCGTCGTTGGAGAGTCGTTGAACCTCAAGAAGATGGGTCTCTAGAGAACCCATATGCGGAAATTACGTTTGAAGCGGCGCAGGTTGACGAGCCTGAAATTCAGCTAGGTGACTTTGTTGAAGAGCAAATAGAGTCAATCAAGTTTGACCGTATTACAACTCAGATGGCAAAACAGGTTATCGTACAAAAGGTGCGTGAAGCTGAACGTGCACTTGTTGTTGATGCTTATAAAGATCAAAAAGGTGAGCTTGTAACGGGTGTTGTGAAAAAAGCAACACGTGATGCAATTGTTATCGACCTAGGTAACAACGCAGAAGCGGTAATTTATCGCGAGGATATGTTACCACGCGAAAGTTTCCGCCCAGGCGACCGTGTACGCGGTCTATTATATGAAGTGAAGCCTGAAGCGCGTGGTGCGCAGTTATTTGTGACACGCTCTAAGCCAGAAATGTTGATGGAATTATTCCGCATTGAGGTTCCAGAAATTGGCGAGGAAATGATTGAACTCAGAGGTGCAGCTCGAGACCCTGGCTCTCGCGCTAAAATCGCTGTAAAATCAAACGACAAACGCATTGACCCAGTTGGAGCGTGTGTTGGTATGCGTGGTGCTCGTGTACAAGCCGTTTCTTCAGAGCTTGGTGGTGAACGTGTTGATATCGTGCTGTTCGATGATAATCCTGCACAGTTTGTTATCAATGCAATGGCACCAGCTGAAGTTGCTTCAATCGTAATGGATGAAGATACACGCACCATGGAAATTGCTGTAGAAGCAGACAACTTAGCACAAGCAATTGGTCGTAATGGTCAAAACGTTCGTTTAGCAAGCCAGCTTACAGGCTGGGAACTAAACGTAATGACAGTGGAAGAGATGGAGCGCAAGAGCGCAGAAGAGTCAGATAAACTGGTTAATCTATTCACTGAAAATCTAGACATTGATGATGATTTTGCGGCGCTACTGATCAATGAAGGCTTCTCTTCACTAGAAGAAGTGGCTTATGTACCAGTCGCTGAGTTTTTAGAAATTGATGGTCTGGATGAAGATACCGTAGAAGAGCTACGTAGTCGTGCGAAAGATGCGCTGACCACAAAAGCGCTTCGCGATGAAGAAAGCTTAGAAAATGCAGAACCTGCAGAAGACCTACTTGCATTGGAAGGACTTGAGCGTCACACCGCTTTTGTTTTTGCTAGCAAAGGCATAGTTACACTTGAAGACCTTGCTGAGCAGGGGATTGATGACTTAGTTGAAATTTCTGAGTTATCTGAAGAGCAAGCTGGTGAGTTGATCATGGCTGCACGTAACATTTGCTGGTTCAGCGAAGAGTAATTTATTAACGGAGGTAACATCACGTATGGCAGAAGTGAGCATTAATAAACTAGCCGAGAGTATTGGTACAACTGTTGATAAATTACTACAACAGTTAAAAGATGCAGGGATCACCAAAGCCGAGGGCGACCAAGTTACTGAATCCGAAAAGGCGACGTTGCTTGATCACTTGAGCAAGCAACACGGTGGCACTGGTTCAACCGGTCCTGAGCGTATGACTCTACAGCGTAAGAGTAAAAGCACATTGAGTGTTAACTCGTCTGGTAAAGCAAAGTCTGTATCTGTAGAAGTCCGTAAGAAGCGCACTTACGTTAAAAAGAGCGCAATCGAGCAGCAAAAAGAGCAAGAACGCTTAGCTGCAGAGGAAGCTGCGCGCAAAGAAGCAGAGTTAATGGCTCAGCAACAAGCAGAGCAACAGGCCAAAGAAGAAGCGGAGCGCAACGCGCGCGAAGAAGCGGAACGCAAGGCCAACGAGGAAGCCGAGCGCAAAGCTAAAGAAGAGGCGAAGCGAAAAGCGGATGCTGAACGTCAAGCCAAAGATAAGCAGAGTAAAGAAGTGGATAGCGCGCAACAAATTAAAGAACGTCAAGAAGCTGAACGTCTACGTCAAGAAGCAGAAGCAGCAGCCCTGAAAAAGGCAGAAGAGGAAGCAAAACGTCAAGCAGAAGAAGCTCGTCGTTTAGCTGAGGAAAATGAAGCTCGTTGGAAAGCGGAAGAAGAGGAACGTCTTCGTCGCGAAGAAAGCGCAGATCACCACCTGACAACTTCAACTTACGCACGTGAAGCGGAAGATGAGTCTGATGCACGCGAAGAAAAGAGCGCACGTCGTAAGAAGAAGAAAAAGTCAGCAAAAGATGAAGCCGCTGAAGCAAATGCTAAAAAGCTCAAAGGCAAAAAAGGCCGCTTGAAAGCGCCTACATCACTGCAACACGGCTTCCAAAAGCCAGCTGCAGAAGTGAAGCAGGAAGTTCGTATCAGTGAAACAATCACGGTAGCAGAGCTTGCGTCTCGCATGGCAGTTAAAGGCGCTGAAGTTGTTAAAACAATGATGAAGATGGGTGACATGGTTACGATTAACCAAGTGATCGATCAAGAAACGGCGCAGCTAGTTGCTGAAGAAATGGGTCACAAAGTTGTTCTAGTAAAAGAGAATGAGCTAGAGGAAAAAGTACTAAGTGACCGTAACGAAGAAGGTTCTCTTGAACCTCGTGCGCCAGTAGTAACGGTGATGGGTCACGTTGACCACGGTAAAACGTCAACACTTGACTATATCCGTAAAGCGAAAGTTGCAGACGGTGAGGCAGGCGGTATCACGCAGCACATCGGTGCATACCACGTTGAGACAGACAGTGGCATGGTTACTTTCCTTGATACTCCTGGACACGCGGCGTTTACGTCAATGCGTGCTCGTGGTGCGAAAGCGACAGATATCGTTGTACTTGTTGTTGCAGCGGACGATGGTGTAATGCCTCAGACGAAAGAAGCGGTACAACACGCAAAAGCTGCGGAAGTACCTCTAATCGTTGCTGTAAACAAGATGGATAAAGAAGGTATTGACCCTGACCGCGTTAAGAATGAGCTAGCTCAGCTAGATGTTATCCCAGAAGACTGGGGTGGCGAAACTCAGTTTGTTCATATCTCAGCGAAAACAGGTCTTGGTATTGATGACTTACTTGAAGCTATCTTGATGCAGTCTGAGCTACTAGAGCTACAAGCATCTAAAGAAGGTATGGCATCGGGTGTGGTAATTGAATCTCGTCTTGATAAAGGTCGCGGTCCAGTTGCTTCAGTACTGGTTCAATCTGGTACCTTAAATCAAGGTGATATTGTACTGTGTGGTCTAGAGTATGGCCGCGTTCGTGCAATGCGCGACGAAAATGGTAAAGAAATCAAGACTGCTGGTCCTTCAATCCCTGTAGAGATTCTAGGCTTATCAGGTGTTCCTGCGGCTGGTGATGAAGCAACGGTAGTTCGTGATGAGCGTAAAGCACGTGAAGTAGCGCTATACCGTCAAGGTAAATTCCGTGAAGTGAAGCTTGCTCGTCAGCAAAAAGCGAAGCTAGAGAACATGTTCTCTAACATGACTGAAGGCGATGTATCTGAAGTTAATATCGTTCTTAAGGCAGACGTTCAGGGTTCAATTGAAGCAATCGCTGATTCATTGACTAAACTGTCTACAGATGAAGTGAAAGTGAAGATTGTAGGTTCTGGTGTTGGTGGTATTACTGAAACTGACGCAACCCTTGCCGCGGCTTCAAATGCTATTATCGTCGGCTTTAACGTGCGTGCAGATGCGTCTGCTCGTAAGGTCATTGAAGCTGAAAGCCTAGATCTACGTTACTACAGCGTTATCTACAGCCTAATCGAAGAAGTGAAACAAGCAATGACAGGTATGCTTGCACCTGAATTTAAGCAGGAGATCATTGGTCTTGCTGAAGTTCGTGATGTGTTCAAGTCACCTAAGATCGGTGCTGTTGCAGGTTGTATGGTAACTGAAGGTGTAGTTAAACGTAGCGCACCAATCCGTGTACTTCGTGATAACGTAGTTATTTATGAAGGTGAACTTGAGTCACTACGTCGCTTTAAAGATGACGTTTCTGAGGTTCGTAGCGGTATGGAATGTGGTATCGGTGTTAAGAACTACAACGACGTTAAAGTCGGTGACCAAATCGAAGTATTTGAAACTGTACAGGTAGAGCGTACGCTTTAATTGTAAGTTATTAAAATACTTGAGATGGGGGCACTAGCCCCCATTTGTGATCTCATAGATTTTGAAATTTTAAGTGGTGAAAATGAGAGAATTTTCTCGTACAGATCGCGTCGCACAGCAGATTCAAAAAGAAATTGCGGTGATATTACAACGCGAAATTAAAGATCCAAGACTGGGCATGGTAACAGTATCAGCTGTTGAAGTATCCCGTGACCTGTCCTATGCAAAAGTATTTATTACTGTATTAAATACCAATGATGAAGACAAAACGAAACAAAGCGTTGCGATTTTGAATGAAGCAACTGGTTATATTCGTTCACTGTTAGGCAAGCGTATTCGTGCTCGTATTATGCCGGAACTGAAATTCGTTATCGATAACTCGTTAATGGAAGGTATGCGTATTTCTAACTTGGTTGACTCTGTGATCAGAGAAGACAACGCAAAGCGTGGTCCGGAGTCTGGAGATAAAGACCAAGAGGAAGAATAATGGCGCGTCGCACCAAAGGCCGTGCGATTGACGGCATCCTGTTATTAAATAAGCCGCAAGGCATTTCCTCCAATAAAGCGTTACAGCAAGCGAAGGGCATTTTCTTTGCACAAAAAGCGGGTCACACCGGCGCTTTGGATCCTTTGGCAACCGGTATGTTGCCAATTTGCTTTGGTGAAGCAACTAAGTTCACTCAGTTTTTACTAGATACCGATAAAACGTATGTAGTGAGAGCACAATTGGGTGAACGCACAACGACATCAGATTCTGATGGTGAGATTGTTGAAACGCGGCCAGTGGACATAACGCTTGAACAGCTAGAACGAGAGATTGCCAGTTTCTTGGGGGAATCTGACCAGTACCCTTCAATGTATTCGGCGCTCAAATATCAGGGCCAACCGCTATACAAATACGCCCGAGAAGGTATTGAAGTTCCGCGAAAATGCCGCAAGATTAATGTCTATCGCTTTACGTTAGATGAATACGACGAGCAAACTCAACAAATCCAAATGACAGTACATGTCTCTAAAGGCACTTATATTCGTACTATTGTCGATGATTTAGGAGAAAAGCTTGGGTGTGGTGCCCATGTAATTATGCTGCATCGCAGCGAGGTTGGTCATTATCCTAGTGATAAAATGATTACTTTAGTTGAGTTGGAAGCCTTACTTGAGAAAGCTAGAGCACAAGAGGTAGCACCTTCAACCTATTTGGATGAATTATTACTGCCAATGGATACGGCTTTGGTTGATCTGCCGGTTGTTGATATTACCGCTGAACAAGGTATTGCTTTTGGTCACGGACAAACGGTTACAGTCGCTAACTTACCTGATGGCATTGTAAAAGTAGTTGCCGATGGTAAATTTGTTGGCATTGGTGAGCGCAATCCACAAGGGTTATTGAAAGCAAAACGGGCGCTGTCTTCGGCTCAAACAGAATCATAGTAACATTCCCCTATGCAATGGAAGTTTATACTGATATAATCCGCCAGCTTCCGCTTTGGCTGAATTAGTGATCGGCTAAAGCATTACTAAACTTATTTTGGAGTTATTATGTCACTAAGCAATCAAGAAAAAGCAGAAATCGTAGCAAAGTTCGCACGTGCAGAAGGTGATACAGGTTCACCAGAAGTACAAGTTGCACTTCTAACTGCTGACATCAACAAGCTACAAGGTCACTTCGCTAACCACAAGCAAGATTTCCACTCACGTCGTGGTCTTCTACGTAAAGTTAGCCAGCGTCGTAACCTTCTTGATTACCTAAAAGGTAAGAACGTTGAGCGTTATGCTGCACTAATCAAAGAGCTTGGCCTACGTCGCTAATATTTTTGATTTCTTGTTGGAAATTTGTCCAACAGCAAAAAA
>NZ_RCSQ01000132.1:0-19672 GCF_004103255.1 Pseudoalteromonas sp. PS5 | reverse complement strand
ATGAACTGATGGCTTAAACCGATCTCGGGTTAATTAATGCCTTTCTAGCAACCAGCTTTAGCGCTAACTGCGTTGAATTCACTTCCAATAGCCAGCTATTGGTACGTAAATTCGCCTTGTTATCCCCAAAACTGTCTGGCTAGAGAAAGGGATAATTTACTGTGGTCTTGAAAACAACGAGTCAGCTCATTCCTTATCCAAACCTCAGGTTAGCTAGTGTGTAACCATACGCCCGAACATCGGGCGTATGACAACTCAAATATTTGGATTATTTATCCGAAGGTCAGGTTATTTACCAATACAGAATGAGCTAAAGATTTTGCCTAGCAAATCATCTGAGGTGAATTCGCCGGTGATCTCATTGAGGTATTGCTGGGTAAGGCGCAGCTCTTCTGCCAGAATTTCACCGGCAATGTGCATCTCTAGCTGAGTTTGGCCTATTTCTAGGTGCTCAGCAGCGCGTTCTAGGGCGTCTAAATGACGACGACGAGCCATAAAGCCACCCTCAGTTGCACCTGTGAATCCAATACAGGCTTTTAGGTGTTCTCTCAATAAATCAATGCCTTGAATATCTTTGGCACTTATGCGAATAAGAGTATGGCCATCACTCGTTGTTGTGCCAATGGCCTCACCGCTCAAATCGACTTTATTGCGGATCACCGTAATCTCCATACCTTGCGGTAGTTGCTCAATAAAATCAGGCCAGACCTTCGCAGGATCGGTTTCGTGGGTTTCTGTGCCATCTACCATAAACAGTACATGATCGGCACCACGGATCTCTTCCCAAGCACGCTCTATGCCTATCTGTTCTACTTTATCTGGACTATCACGAAGTCCTGCAGTGTCGATAATATGAAGCGGCATACCATCGATATGAATGTGCTCACGCAGTACATCCCTTGTGGTACCTGCAATGTCTGTAACAATCGCGGCTTCACGGCCAGCTAAGGCATTGAGTAGCGATGATTTACCTGCGTTAGGACGACCTGCAATCACCACGCGCATACCTTCACGCATAATACTGCCTTGCTTGGCTTGTTTACGCACTTCAGCGAGTTGCTGAATAATGCTCTCAAGATCCCCTGCGACTTTACCGTCTGATAGAAAATCAATTTCTTCATCGGGGAAATCAATTGCAGCCTCTACATACATACGAAGGTGAATTACTTTTTCGACTAATGCGTTGATATGTTTAGAGAAGTCACCTTGCAGTGAATGTAGCGCACTTTTTGCAGCTTGCTCGCTGGTGGCATTGATCAAGTCTGCGATGGCTTCTGCTTGCGTTAAGTCTAGCTTGTCGTTCATAAAAGCACGTTCTGAAAACTCACCAGGCTTTGCCAAGCGCACTTGCTCGATTTGGCTTATCTCCTTTAGCAGCATATCAAGGACAACCGGGCCACCGTGGCCTTGTAGCTCAAGCACATCTTCTCCTGTGAATGAGTTTGGTCCTTGAAAGAACAGCGCAATGCCTTGGTCAAGCTGTTCACCTGCTAAGGTATTGAATGGCAGGTATTCGGCATAGCGAGTTTTTGGGCATTTACCTAAGATTTGCTCGGCGACCGCTTTGGCTTTACTACCTGATACGCGAATAATACCAACGCCACCGCGACCCGGAGCGGTAGCCTGTGCTGCTATGGTGTCTTGTGCAATCATGATGACTCTTTAGACTGTTTGGTTAATAGACATAATTGTACAGCAATTGATATATCTCAGGTATAGCTGCTAGATAATATCTACAAGTGTTGGTTCTCTTGCGATTTTGTTTTTGTTCTTCGGAGTGTACTGTGGCTATAGCATTTGACTTGTCGCTTCGTGGTTCAAGCGATAATTGAGCGATATGGATTTGACCTGGTGTTGGTAACAATCAAGTTGGAAAGGTTGGCTTAACTTCATTTTAGCAGTTCGATGACTTTGCTTAGGATTAGTCGTGTTTGTTAGTTATAGTATAGGTACAATACTTACTGGATACTTCTGGTAATAGGTTTGTATAAGGGAAATAAACACCGTGTTGTACTTCTTACATTTTCGCTTTGATCCAATGACATTGTGCTTATATCGTGATGCTGTGCAAGTTCCATTGCGGCCAAAGGTTGCACAGCTATTGGCATATTTTTTAACGCATCCAAATCAAGTTGTTGCACGTGAAACATTACTAAGCAGCCTCTGGCAACATGGCGAGTTTAGAGAAACCGCACTCACTCAAAGCATTACAGAGCTCAGGCAAGCACTGAGCGACAGTCCCCAAAATCCAACGTTTATCAAAACTATCCCACAGCAAGGGTATTTGTGGATTTGTCCTGTTGAACAGCCGCATTCAAAAAGCCTAATTTCACATGTTACTAAGCTAGGGAAGAAAGCCACAATATTGCTCACTGCGGTTGGCTTAACAGCGATTGTTAGTACAGTCAGCTTATATTTTTTATCTGCACCAAAGCCGGTTTCAAGCAAGGCTAGTGTCACATTGCCGACACTTATTATCCCACCTATGGCTAATGAAACGGGTGTACAAGCAAATGCGTGGTGGGGGTATGCGTTGGAAGCCGCATTGCGGCAACAGCTGCAATCTAGTTATCACTTAGTACCCAAAAGCCAGTATCCAGAGCTTTCTGACAGTGATAAAACTAAAAAGCTCACGCTTTCTCTTAAACCGTTACAACAACGATTTCTATTAACGGCTAGTTTAGCAAGCGAGCGCACCGAGCTGATAGTCGAACAGCTAGATGAAAACTTTACAGCTATTGCAATGCAAGTCATAACACAACTAGCACTTAAAACTGAAGCGATAGATATGGCTCCTTTTAATCGTGGCATGCGTGACTATTATCGCGGTGTCCAAGCGTTAAATGAGCAAGGTCCAAAGCTAGCTAAAGCATACTTTGAAGCGGCGGTTATGCAAATGCCAGATCATATAGAAAGTCAGCTTGAGCTTGCACAAATTTGCTGGTGGCTTGGGGACATACAGTCTGCACATAAGCAGTTTGAGCATATCTCACTGAGCACAGCATCTATCGCGACGCAGGCTCGCTATCACTTGTATTATGGCGAGTTTTTAAAAGCAACAGGACAAGCGCAGCAGGCCTTGCAACAAGCGAAATTGGCATTGGATGTGGCACAGCAAAGTCAACAGGTTGAATTAATAGCATCTGCTTATCAACTTCAGGCGGACGCCTATTGGAGCCTTCAGCGCTGGGATGAATATAAACAAGCAATGAATTCAGCGCATGTTTTGGTGGGGAGTCGCTCTTTTGCCTACAGCGAAGCGCAGCGCAGCTTTTATTTAGCTAATCCACCCGCAGCAGGGCCAATAGAAAAGACTTTACTCAACTTAGAAAAAAGTAAGCCAGTCCTTGCTCAAGCGATCACTTACTATCAGCAAACGGCACAAAAATTAAGCTTAATTAAGGCATTATTTGCTTACGGACAAAACTATTTAGTGCCTGTTAGTGAGAGTGAGCCAAGCTTATTAAACGCGTTGGAATTGGCGCAACAGGGTGGCTATCACCATCTAGAAATGCAAGTACTAACTTACTTGGGGTTTTTCTATATTCAGCTTCATCAAGGGGAAAAAGCGCTTGATTACCTAAAGCAAATTACACCCGAACCACGTTTTGTGCCTAGTTATGAACAGCAGCAATTACTGATAGGCATGGCGCAAATGGATATTGCACTGCAAACGGGTGATGAAGAAGCAATGCAAAGCGCAATTTTACAATACCAAGCATTGCTCAAAAGTGATGATATATCTGTCGTGACGCGGGCGAACGTTAAGTTATTACTCAGTTGGACATTGATAAAAGCAGGAGAGCTTGAGTCTGCCGAGCAGCTTTCATTGGAGGCTATGCAAGCGTATCAAACGCTACAACTACAGGAGGTTGAAACCTATGCGCTTTATACTCAAATGTATATACATCTTTTAAATGGAGAGCCACAACAAGCACTTGATATTATTAGTTTACAGCAACACCCCAGCTCGCATCTTTTGCTACTTTATGGTGCTGTAGCCGCTGATATGGCGAAAGAGGAAGCGTTACAGCAAGACTTTTCAGATAAACTCACTGAGCTTGAAAATAGTCAATTATTACAGTTGCAGTTGCAGCAGTTACGACAGCAAAGCCGCATCGATAAACGCTTTATTGCTGAGCTTATTGATGCGCCGTATAGCGTATATTGTCAAAGTAAATGGACGATAAATTAGCTCGAGATCTCCCTAAATTTACAATCTTGTTGAGCAGCCAGTCTTCGCTCAAGCTGGCTGCGACAGGGAATTAGTCTAGGCTCGGTGGTTGATTACCGCGATATACCACTTTGCCCTGTTTGTCTTGTACCAACCAATAAGGTAATTCTCGTACATCAAAAGTACTGAATACCTCATTGTGGTGATCGAACACAATATCGTGTTTGATATTAAAGCGCTTTTGATAGGCATAAGCACTTTGCTCATCGACGTAAAATGGCTTAATTATCGTTAGCACGGGATAATCGCTGACTGCTGCGAGGTGATTATTCATTTCAATCTTCATTTCGCATGCTGGAATATGTTGAAATGGACATAAGCTATCACTGAAAAATAGCACTCGGTATTGGCTATTAACTGTTTCAATAGAGAAAGGCGTACCGGCTAATGTTTTTAAAGGGGTGTTTGTCTTTTCTTCTTTGCTGGCAACGGTTGCCGTAGACAATTGCTCTCGTTGGATAACTTTACCGTTTTCAACGAGTACGCGCATGGGGGTTTGCCTCACTGAAAACTGCAGCATTAACTGGTTTTGCTTATCAATTTTGATATTACCGTAACTAGGGTAAGCTGCTTTAAACTGCTCTAGACTTGCATCATCAATATTGATATCTGGCTGCAACATAACTCTCGGAGCTGATGGTGCGGGTAATGAGGTTGGCTGCACATACTCATCCCAAATATTGATAAAGATATACTCTTGTGTGCTCGCCTGCGCAGACATACTTAAATAGATGGTAATGGGCACAAGTAGTAATTTGATTAGTGACATTAGTTTACTCCTTGTAGTGCGTTTAGGTGCTGCTGTAGCTCATCGGTAAATAGTGCACTGCGATAAATTTCTTTACCGTTTTCATCAATTAAGATGTGCTGCGGTGTACCTAATACTTGAAACTGTTGGGTTATCTTACCGCTTTCATCAAATACCGTTGGAAATTGATAATTATGTTTATCAAGATAGGCTTTGATACCTTTTTCTGACTGATTGAAGCCGATATTAATAGCGATAACCTGATAGTGGTCATTGGCTTGTTGGTAGCTTTGTTCAAGTAGCGGCATCTCCTCAATACAGTAAGCGCACCAAGTTGCCCAAAATTTTAAATAAGTGATCTTCCCTTTGCTTGTAATCACATTGTTGGTCAGTGTACTAGCATTCAGTACGGGGTAGTCCTTAGCCGTCGATGTGGTGCTCAATAAAGTGAGTAGCAAATAAAAAATGACTCTGTTCATGGTAGTTCCTTCACTGTTATAGCCAGCTTTTGCCAGCTTGAATAAGAAAATATTGCGCCATTGCGACTAAGAGTAGTGCTGTGACTGTGGTGATGTGATTAAGCCATGCCCCTGATTTTGGCAACTTATCTAAAAATCGTGTGCTAAACCCAGCAAGCAACAGCAAGGTGCTCATACCCAGGGCAAAACTAAATAGCAACATACCGCCCAATAAGGGCTGCTGAGCATTGGCCACGAACAATAACAGACCGCCCAGCACAGGTGATGTGCAAGGTGCTGCAACAAAGGCGCTGGCCATGCCCATGAGTAGCGGAGCAGAGGCTGTATTACTGAAGGCTGTGGAGAATGCAGGCAAGGGGAGTAACCCTTTTGATACTGCTGCAAAGTAAAGTAGCAGATTTGCAAAAATCAGTAGCACCCAAGGGTTCGTGGCAATTTGGCCGAAAAAGCTACCTGTGAGTGCGGCTACGAACCCAAGTGCTGCATAGACAGCTGCAAAGCCAATAGCGTACAACATAGGTGCAAGGCGGATATGACGTTGCTGACTCAACGTAGCAACAGTAATAGGTAAGATAGGATAGACACAGGGAGTAAAACTGGTGAGAACACCTATTAGCAAGGCGAGGGGGATTAACCACCAGCTTGTTTCCGCACTAGAAAGTGCCTGTAGTAACGTTGATTCAAACATCGTCTTCTCTTTGCGTGCTGTATTTGCAAATGAGCATGACGGATAGTGTCTATCTGACCTATCAAATTAGCATAAAATTACCATAAAATATTATCAAGTTATTGTTTTTAAGACATAAAAAAACGGCTCATTAGAGAGCCGTTTTTTCTGAATACGGGGAATTAACCGCGTACTTTCATGCCTTTTTTCTCCATACCACGGTAGATAATTAGCATCTGCGCGATAGAGATAAGGTTTGAAACCAACCAGTAAAGTACTAGACCTGATGGGAACCAGATAAAGAAGATAGAGAACACAACTGGCATGTAAGTCATCATCTTTTGCTGCATTGGATCAGTCACAGTCATTGGCTGTAACTTTTGAGTAAGGAACATACTTGCGCCAAATAGCACAGGTAGTACATAGTAAGGGTCCATCGCAGATAAGTCAGTTAGCCATAAGACAAATTCAGCATGACGTAACTCTGTTGACTCAAGGAAAACGTAAAATAGCGCAAGGAAGATTGGCATTTGTAGTAATAATGGGAAGCAGCCACCCATAGGGTTTACTTTTTCCTTACGGTACATCTCCATCATCGCTTGACCGAACTTCTGACGGTCATCGCCATAACGCTCTTTTAATGCCTGCATTTTTGGTTGCAGCATGCGCATTTTAGCCATTGAAGTGTATTGTGCTTTGGTCAGTGGATACAAAGCGGTTTTTACAATCAATGTAATCGCGATAATAGCCAGACCCCAGTTACCCAAAATACCATAAAGGAACTTAAGTAGTGTGAGTAATGGCTGTGAGATAAACCATAACCAGCCGTAGTCTACAGTTAGGTCTAAGTCTTCTTGAATAGCCTCTAGCGCCTCTGTGTCTTTAGGTCCCATATAATACGTTGCTGTAATCGTTGCAGCGGTATTTGCTTGAACATTGGTCGGTTCACTCTTCATGCCAATAATGCCGTTACCGTTTCTTAGTGTTGTGTACACAGTATTATTGGTTTGCTGATCAGGAACCCAAGCGCTTACAAAGTAGTGCTGTAGAAATGCGACATAACCACCTTGGGTATTTTTATTAAGGTTTGCTTCAGCCATATCTGAGAAGCTGTATTTCTCGTAAGGCTCTTCCGCTGTACCATAGGCTGCACCAAGGTAAGTTTGGTCAACCATGCTGCCTTTATCCTGACGAGTACGCTTGATTTGTGTGTAAAGCTGCACTTGTACGGGATCTGCCGTGGTATTGTTGACATGATACTCTAGGCCAACGTCATATTTACCAGCATTGAAGATATAGGTTTTGGTGTACTGTACGCCTTTTTCATCAGTAAAAGTAAGAGGTACGCGTAATGTATCGCCTGCTAACTCATAGTGAGTTTGAGTTGACTTGTACACTGGGCGGCCTGATTTATTCGCGTCAGGGCCGTTTAAACCAATTAAGCCACTTTGTGAAATATACTGCTTAGCATCAAATTCACCAAGTAACAGGTAAGGCTGATCGCTGCCATGGGTTTCTGCATGTTGGAGTAATTTAGCTTCAACGATGTCGCCGCCTTTAGTATCAACTTTTACCGCAAGTACATCGGTAGTAATACTAATAACAGAACGTGTCGCCTGAGTTGCCACAACAGGCACATCGGATTGGCTAGACGCTGGAACATCAGTTTGATCTTCTGTTGGGGTTGAGTTCGCCACTTGATGTGCGGCGGCACTGGTACCAGTTTGAGGCTGGTTTTGTTCTTGTGTCCACTCTTGGAACAATAGGAACGAAACAAGCAACAAACCGATAAATAAAAACGTGCGTTGCGATTCCATAACAGCTCTTATTTCTCGTGTTGTTTAACTTTAGTTGACTTCACAGGTACAGGATCATCTCCACCTGCGCTCAAAGGGTGACATTTTAATATGCGTTTAACCGCTAACCAACTCCCTTTTGCAATTCCATGTAAATTAATTGCTTGAATTGCATAGCTCGAACAGGTTGGATTAAATCGACAATGAGGTCCAAGTAGGGGACTGATCCATTGTTGATAACCTCGTATCAGTAAAATAAGGAGATGCTTGGGTAGCGAACTCACTAATTTGAACTGACGCCTGATTTTGCCATGCCCTGAAGTTGAATTCATGGCATTGTAGATATCAATTTCCTCAATTTACTGCTTCAACCCAAGTGGGAAAAAACAGACTATTTTTCCATTGATATAGCTGATTAAAAGGTGAGCTAACCTTACCTTAATTGAGGTAAAATTACTACGTTGGCAAGGGTAAATGCGGCTTAAAAAGAAATGCGAAAAGCGGATTATTGCTTTTTCGCGTTCCCTTGAGGTTTTTTTGAACGCTTTTGCTGTCTTGGCTTAAAAGCAGGCTTTGGTGCTCCTGGTTTACAACGTTCATTTATTTTACGCCACATCTTAGTTAGCTGTTTTGTTAGCTCTTCATTAGATTGCTCATCAACACCGGTCTTGACCATCAACACAATATCGATGTTATCCAGTTTATGACGATTTAGACGAAAGCTTTCTCTGGCAAGACGTTTAATGCGATTTCGTTGACACGCTTTTTTACAGCGCTTTTTAGCAACTGTTAAACCGAGTCTGGGATGACCAACATCATTTGGTTTTGCAAGTAGAGTAAAATAAGGTGTAGCAGCGCGAGCTGGCTCTTGAAATATGCGGGAGTAATGCGAGGGAGTTAACAGACGTAACTCCCTGCTAAAGCTAAAGTCTTCCACTAAATATTAAGCAGAAAGTACTTTACGGCCTTTAGCACGACGACGTGCTAATACTTTACGACCGTTCTTAGTCGCCATGCGAGCACGGAAACCGTGAGTACGCTTGCGCTTAAGTACGCTAGGTTGAAAAGTTCTTTTCATAACAATTCCATCCGATCGGTTAAAAGTTAAAACATCCTATGCAGGTCGCGATCCTGGCACAGGTGCCATTGCGAGCGCGAGATATTAAAGCTGAGTACGTCTAAAGTCAATCAAAATCTGCTCTGTGTGGCTAAATATTCCACAGCAAGCGTTTTGTTGCCTTATATATAGAACAAACTGAGCAGCAGTATCGAACACACATAGATGATCCATATAAAGTAGGATCAATACGAAATCGATCTGCATAGATCTGATCCGACGGGCGGCATTATAGCATTTAGTAAGAATAGGAAAAGCTCTGGAAAACTAAATTTGATCTTAATTTTGGGGTGAGATCTGGTGGTTTTTTTGCTATGATCTTACTTGTGGGTAAAAAATAAAAACCTTTTAAAATCATGTGTTTGATTTTTTATTTTGATGAGATCTTACTTTTTCAAAAAGTCAATATTGAACTTGTGGATAAGATCACTTCATAATACCCCGCTTCCACCAGTGATTTTGTAATTATAAATAAGTATTTCCGGCGATCATCGCTTAGATCTAACTGTTCAGTTGATCTAAAACGTTTGTTTTTTATTCCTGGGAATCAAAACCTATTGGAGTTCAGAGTGTATCTGTCGGTTTGGCAAAGTTGTTTATATGTTTTGCAGGATGAATTGCCATCTCAGCAATTTAGTATGTGGGTAAGACCGCTACAGGCAGAAAGTACTGATGATACGCTAACTATCTATGCGCCAAATCGTTTTGTATTAGATTGGGTGCGAGAAAAGTATCTCCATCGTATTAATGAGCTACTCATTGAAATTTGTGGTGATGAAGCGCCAGAATTACGCTTTGATGTTGGTAGTAAGCCGGTATTGGCGGCGCAACCAAATACTGCGCAAGAAAGGACACCGACAGTTGGTCATGCTCCAGAGCAGACTACAGCCTCACAAGGCGGACAAACTAGAGTTGCTGAGAAAGTGGAGCCGGCACCTAAATCAGCACATAAGTCCAATATTAAAGAAAACTATACCTTCGATAACTTTGTTGAAGGTAAGTCCAACCAACTTGCCAAGGCTGCTGCAACTCAAGTTGCCGATAATCCAGGATCTGCTTTTAACCCTGTATTTATTTATGGTGGTACAGGCTTGGGTAAAACGCACTTATTGCACGCCGTTGGGAATGGTATTATCGAGCAAAAACCAGATGCAAAAATTGTGTATATGCACTCTGAAAGGTTTGTTCAGGATATGGTTAAAGCATTGCAAAATAATGCGATAGAAGAGTTTAAACGCTACTATCGTAGCGTTGATGCACTCATGATCGACGACATTCAATTTTTTGCAAATAAAGAACGTTCACAAGAAGAGTTCTTCCATACGTTTAATGCTTTGCTTGAAGGTAATCAGCAAATTATTTTAACTTCTGACCGTTACCCCAAAGAAATTGAAGGGGTAGAAGATAGATTAAAATCTCGTTTTGGTTGGGGATTAACTATTGCCATAGAGCCACCAGAACTTGAAACTCGAGTTGCTATTTTGATGAAAAAAGCGCAGCAGAGTAATATCAATTTACCACATGAAGTTGCTTTTTTTATCGCTAAAAAACTTCGCTCAAATGTTCGAGAGCTGGAGGGCGCGTTAAACCGTGTGATCGCGAATGCCAATTTTACAGGTCGACCAATTTCTATCGATTTTGTAAAAGAAGCGCTACGTGACCTATTAGCGCTGCAAGATAAACTAGTCACCATTGATAATATTCAGCGCACAGTTGCAGAGTATTATCGTATTCGTGTTTCTGATTTATTGTCTAAACGTCGCAGCCGTTCAGTTGCAAGACCAAGGCAAGTTGCTATGGCGTTGTCTAAAGAACTGACTAACCATAGCTTACCTGAAATTGGTGATGCGTTTGGTGGTCGAGACCATACCACCGTGTTGCACGCGTGCAGAAAAGTAAAAGAGCTTCGTGACGAAAGCCATGAAGTTAAAGAAGATTATCAAAACTTAATTAGAACGCTGTCTTCTTAAGGGTTAAATGATGCAAATAACTATTCCAAGAGAACTATTTTTAAAACCACTTGTGCAGGTTTCTGGCGCCATTGAGCGCAAGCATACACTGCCTATTCTGTCTAATGTATTACTTGAAGTAAAAAGTGGTGCGCTATATATGACAGGAACAGATTTAGAGATAGAGCTAGTTGCGTCAGTGACTTTAGAAAACAGTGTTCCAGATGCTAAGATCACGCTGCCTGCAAAAAAGCTGTTAGACATCTGTAAGAGCTTGCCGGATAACTCTGATTTAGTGTTAAGCGCCCAAGAGCATCAGTTGTTATTAACGAGCGGTCAAAGCCGATTCTCTCTGACAACGCTGGCTGCAGAAGACTTCCCTAATCTTGAAGAATGGGATGGCGAAGTTGAGTTTACGATTACACGCTTAGAGCTTCGAAAACTCCTTGAAGCAACGCATTTCTCTATGGCTAATCAAGATGTGCGCTATTACCTAAATGGCATGTCCTTCGAAGTCGATAATAATGAAATAAAAACAGTGGCAACAGATGGCCACCGCTTAGCTATTGCGCAACAAACGCTACCAGAAGCGTTAAATACACAACGACAGCTAATTATTCCGAGAAAGGGCGTGCAAGAGATAATGCGCTTGTTACCGGCGGATGATAATGCCGTTACTATTCAGTTTGGTGCTAATCATGTGCGTATTATCGATAGTGAGTTCACTTTTACCAGTAAGCTGGTGGACGGACGTTTTCCTGATTATCGTCGAGTTTTACCACGTGGTGGAGACAAGCTAGTTACGGCAAATCGTGATTGGCTACGTAGTGCATTTCAACGTGTTTCTATTTTATCCAATGAAAAATTCCGTGGAGTTCGATTAAATCTAACCAATGGACATTTGAAGATCAGTGCTAACAACCCAGAGCAAGAGCAAGCGGAAGAGGTTGTAGAGGTAGGCTATCAGGGTGATGATCTAGAGGTTGGCTTCAATGTGTCTTACCTGCTAGATGTATTGAATACTATCAAATCGGAAGATGTCCAATTTACATTATCTGATGCGAATAGCAGTGCGCTCATTGAAGCGGTTGGCGATGAAAATGCAATGTATGTAGTCATGCCAATGCGCCTATAGATATATGAGTTTAACTCACCTCAGCCTCAATACGTTTCGCAACATTGAGGCTATAACACTTTCACCTAGTCATGCCGTTAACATCATTCTTGGTGAAAATGGCAGCGGTAAAACAAGCTTGCTTGAAGCCATCTATTTTCTCTCCAGCGGTAAATCTTTTCGTACTAACTTACAAAAGTTAATGATCAAGCATGAGGCTTCTCATTGCGTTGTACATGCTAAAAAACAACTACATAACTTGTCTATACCTCTTGGTATTAGTAAATACATGAGTGGCGAAACTAAGTTGAGAATCCAAGGGCAAGCAAGTCGGAAAGTTGCTGAACTCGCCCAAGTGCTGCCCGTCCAAGTGATAACTCCAGAAAGTTATGAGTTGTTTTTTGGTGGGCCAAAAGAGCGAAGAAAGTTTCTTGATCTAGGGGTGTTCCACGTGGAACACCAGTTTTATTCTGCTTGGAAGATGTTTAACCAAGTACTCAAACAACGAAATGCACTTCTTAAGACCAAGCCCAGAGATTTTCAGTCCCAATTAAGCTATTGGGATAAAGAATTTGTTCGACTTGCTGAACAAATAAATATACTAAGAGAAGCGTATATAAGTAGGTTTCAGGCGCATTTTTTTGATAAGATAGGGGATATAAGCCCTATCTTTAAAGGCCTTGAAATTCGCTTTCAAGCGGGCTGGAAGGGAGAACTGGCAGAAGTACTTGCCAATCAATTAGAGCGTGACATAAAACTTGGCTATACAAGTAAAGGGCCGCACAAGGCGGACTTTAACTTTTATACTCAAGGGCACAGTGTGGAACATATTTTCTCTCGGGGACAGTTAAAGCTGCTGCTGTATGCTTTAAAAGTTATGCAGAATAGTTTGATTGACCAAGAGAGTAATAAGCAATCTGTATTGCTTATTGATGATTTACCTTCGGAGCTCAGTGATGAGACTAAGGGGGCGGTATCGCGTTTACTCGCACAATGCCAGTCTCAACTGTTTATTACTGCAATTACTCCAGAAAGTATTGCCGCCGTTATTGAACCTATGGAACGTGAAATTAAAATGTTCCACGTGGAACATGGCAGCTTAATAACAAAATAATTGGAAGAAACCATGTCGGAAAATTACGATTCGTCGAGTATTAAAGTACTTAAAGGATTGGATGCTGTAAGAAAGCGTCCGGGAATGTATATCGGTGACACAGATGATGGCACTGGTTTGCATCACATGGTGTTTGAGGTCGTTGATAACTCAATCGACGAAGCACTAGCAGGATATTGTGACGATATTTTCGTAACAATTCATACTGATGGCTCCGTGTCTGTTAGAGATAATGGCCGTGGTATCCCAACTTCAATACATGAAGAAGAAGGGGTATCAGCAGCAGAAGTTATCATGACAGTACTACACGCTGGTGGTAAATTTGATGATAACTCATATAAAGTATCGGGCGGTTTGCATGGTGTAGGTGTATCGGTTGTAAATGCACTTTCTGAAAAACTACAATTAACAATTCGCCGCGATGGCAAAGTGCACCAACAAAAATACACCATGGGTGTTCCTGATGCGCCCCTAGGTATTATTGGTGAAGCTGAAACTACAGGTACTGAACTGAGATTTTGGCCAAGTGCTGAGACATTCTCTGACACAAACTTCCACTATGATATTCTTGCAAAACGTCTACGTGAACTCTCATTCTTAAACTCAGGTGTGAGTATCATTCTTAGCGATGAGCGTGAAGAGAACAAGCAAGACCACTTCAAATATGAAGGGGGTATTCAAGCCTTTGTTGAATACCTCAACCGCAAAAAGACACCAGTTCATCAAAGTGTTTTTCACTTTTCGACTGAGCGTGAAGACGGCATTAGTGTTGAAGTGTCGATGCAGTGGAATGATGGTTTCCAAGAAAATATATACTGCTTTACGAACAACATTCCACAACGTGATGGTGGTACTCACTTAGCTGGTTTCCGTGCAGCATTAACACGTACACTAAACACTTATATGGAAAAAGAGGGCTTTAACAAGAAGCATAAAACGAATGCTACTGGTGATGATGCCCGTGAAGGTTTAACAGCTGTAGTTAGTGTTAAAGTTCCTGATCCTAAGTTTTCTTCACAGACCAAAGATAAGCTTGTTTCAAGTGAAGTGAAAGGTGCCGTTGAGCAAATGATGGCGGAAAAGCTCACCGAGTTCTTGCTTGAAAATCCTGGTGATGCAAAAACCGTTGTAAACAAAATCGTTGATGCGGCGCGCGCGCGTGAAGCTGCACGTAAAGCACGTGAGATGACTCGTCGTAAAGGTGTGATGGATTTAGCTGGTCTGCCGGGTAAACTTGCAGACTGCCAAGAACGAGATCCTGCTCTTTCTGAACTATATATAGTGGAGGGTGACTCGGCAGGTGGTTCTGCTAAGCAAGGTCGTAACCGTAAAAACCAAGCTATTCTACCACTCAAAGGTAAAATTCTTAACGTAGAAAAAGCACGTTTTGATAAGATGCTTTCTTCTCAGGAAGTGGCAACACTAATCACTGCATTAGGTTGTGGTATTGGCCGTGATGAATACAACCCTGAAAAGCTAAGATACCACCGCATTATTATCATGACCGATGCGGACGTGGATGGTTCACACATCCGTACGCTGCTACTAACTTTCTTCTATCGTCAAATGCCAGAGATTATTGAACGCGGTTATGTGTATATTGCTCAGCCGCCACTATATAAAGTGAAGAAAGGTAAGCAAGAGCGTTATATTAAAGATGATAATGCACTAACTGCGTATCTAACGACATTGGCACTTAACGATGCTGCACTATACCCAGCTGAAGGTGCGGAACCAATTTCTGGTAACAAGTTAGAAAACTTAGTACATGATTATCAGAATACGATAGATATCATTGAGCGTTTAAAGCGTAAGTATCCGTCTTCAATTATGAACCGTTTGCTTTACCATCCTGAACTGACCGAAACAGACTTATCTAATGAGTCAACAGTAACAGCATGGACTGAAGGCTTAGTTGCTGATCTTGTGAAAAAAGATGAAGATGCCACTATTTTCAACGCTGAAGTTGCATTTGATGAAGAGCGTAATATGTATTACCCAGTGGTCAATATTCGCCAGCACGGGGTAGATAAAGCGCACACATTAAACTTCGATTTTATTACTTCAAAAGACTATGTCCGTATTGCAAATACAGGACGTCAAATTGGTAACTTAATTTCCGAGGGCGGTTACGTCCAGCGTGGTGAAAAGACTCAGGCAATTGATTACTTTGAAACAGGCCTTGAGTGGCTAATTTCGGAGTCTAAGCGTGGCTTGTATACACAACGCTATAAAGGACTAGGTGAGATGAACCCTGATCAACTTTGGGAAACCACCATGGATCCAGATGCGCGTCGTATGCTACGTGTGACCATTGAGGATGCCATTGCTGCAGACCAATTGTTCGCAACCCTAATGGGTGACCAGGTAGAACCTCGTCGAGAGTTTATCGAAACAAATGCCTTGCGCGTAGTTAACTTAGACGTATAAATACAACCATCTAATAAAAAGGAGGGGTTTTCCCTCCTTTTTTTATGCTTTAAAGCTTAAAACCCTAAAGCGCTCGCGGTATACTGAGCATAATTTTCAATCATTGAATCTAGCGTGAGCGCGGAAAGCACAGTGTTCACACACGATAAGTACCAGATAAAAATAAGCCAACTATGCAAAAATACGATATCAAAACCTTCCAAGGTTTGATCCTGGCTTTACAGGATTACTGGGCGCAGCAAGGCTGTGTTGTAGCTCAACCTTTAGATATGGAAGTTGGTGCGGGTACATTCCACCCGATGACCTTCCTAAAGTCCATTGGTCCTGAACCAATGTCGAGCGCGTACGTGCAACCATGTCGCCGTCCGACAGATGGTCGCTATGGTGAAAACCCGAACCGTCTTCAACATTACTACCAATTTCAAGTGGTACTGAAGCCATCACCTGAGAACATTCAAGAATTATACTTAGGCTCGTTAGCTGCACTAGGTATCGATACTCTGACTCATGAAGTTCGTTTTGTCGAAGATAACTGGGAGTCACCAACTTTAGGTGCCTGGGGGCTTGGTTGGGAAGTTTGGTTAAACGGTATGGAAGTGACACAATTTACTTACTTCCAGCAAGTTGGTGGTATTGAATGCTCGCCAGTAACCGGTGAAATTACTTATGGTTTAGAGCGTCTTGCAATGTATATACAAGGCGTGGATAGCATCTATGACTTAGTTTGGACAGATGGGCCAATGGGACGTGTCACTTATGGTGATGTGTTCATGCAAAATGAAATTGAGCAGTCGACATATAACTTTGAACATGCAGATGTAGATGCGCTATTCAAACAGTTTGACCAGTGCGAAAAAGAAAGTGAAAAACTGATTGAAGCAGGGCTACCATTACCAGCGTATGAGCAAGTGATGAAGGCGTCCCATGCTTTTAACTTGTTAGACGCGCGCCATGCTATTTCTGTAACTGAGCGTCAGCGCTATATCTTGAGAGTTCGCGCTTTATCAAAAGCCTGTGCACAGGCGTACTATGATGCACGTGAAGCTCTTGGCTTCCCGCTTTGTAAGGATTAATAATGTCGACTGAAAACTTACTTGTAGAAATTGGCACAGAAGAATTACCACCAAAGGCTTTGCGTAATCTTGCTGAATCGTTTGCAGAGAATACCAAGCTGGAACTAGCAGCACTGGAACTTGGTCATGAAGGCGTTAGCTGGTACGCATCACCTCGTCGTTTAGGTATTCAAGTTAAGGCACTACAGACACAACAGGCAGACAAGGTTGTTGAAAAGCGTGGCCCTGCAATCCAAGCTGCATTTGACGCAGAGGGTAACGCTACAAAGGCTGCACTAGGCTGGGCGCGTGGTTGTGGTATTGATATAAATGATGCTGAGCGTTTAGAGACTGATAAGGGCACTTGGTTACTACACAAAGCAAAAGTAGAAGGCCAGCAGACTTTAGCGTTACTAAGTGATGTGATCAACAAAGCACTAGCTAAGTTACCTATTCCTAAGCCGATGCGTTGGGGTGCGAACAAGACGCAATTTATCCGCCCTGTACATACCGTGGCAGCACTACTTGGTAGTCAACAAGTCCAAGGTGAAGTACTAGGTAAAGCGATTGGCAATGAGCTACAAGGACATCGTTTCCATCACCCAGAGCGTGTACGTGTAACACATGCTGATGACAGCCACCAAGTATTAAAAGACGCTTATGTCATTGCGGATTATGAAGCACGTAAAGCGCTAATTCGTAGTCAGATTGAGACTGAAGCGCAAAAGCTAGGCGCACAAGTGGCGATGGATGAAGATTTACTTGAAGAAGTTACCTCACTCGTTGAGTGGCCTGTGACTTTAGTTGCATCCTTCGAAGAAGCATTTTTACAAGTGCCTGATGAAGCTCTTATCTACACCATGAAAGATGACCAAAAATACTTTCCACTGTTAGACAAACAAGGCAACTTGATCAACAAGTTCTTATTTGTTTCTAACATTGAAAGTAAAGATCCAAGTGTAGTGATCTCGGGTAACGAGAAGGTGGTTCGCCCACGTCTGGCAGACGCGCAATTCTTCTTTGAAACGGATAAGAAGAAAACGCTAGAAAGTCGTCTTGAGTCACTTGATTCAGTATTGTTTCAAAAGCAGCTTGGCACACTTAAAGACAAATCAGAGCGTATCTCTGCATTGGCAGGTTTTATAGCCGAACAACTTGGTGCCGATAAAGCCTTGGCTGAACGTGCTGGCCTACTCAGTAAAACGGATCTAATGACTGAGATGGTGATGGAGTTTACCGACGTTCAAGGTGTAATGGGAATGCACTATGCACGTATTGATGGTGAAGCCGAAGAAGTTGCATTAGCACAAAACGAGCAGTACATGCCGCGTTTTGCTGGAGATAATTTACCATCCAACCCAATCAGTTTTGCCGTGGCGCTCGCTGATAAGTTTGACACTTTAGTGGGTATTTTTGGTATTGGTCAGACGCCAAAAGGGGATAAAGACCCATTTGCACTGCGTCGTGCTGCAATTGGTGCATTACGGATCATGGTAGAAAAAGCGCTACCTCTCGATATTCAGGATATTGTCGCTAAAGCAATGACCTTATTCGGAGATAAGCTGAGCAATGCAAATGTCGCTGAGGATGTTATTGAGTTTATGCTTGGGCGCTTCCGTGCATGGTACCAAGATGAAGGGATCAGCGTTGATGTTATTCAAGCTGTACTGGCTAGACGCCCAACCAGCCCAGTTGACTTTGATCGTAGAGTAAAAGCGGTAAGCCACTTTAGAACGCTAGCAGAAGCAGAAGCATTAGCTGCTGCCAATAAGCGAGTAAACAACATTTTAGCTAAGAACAATGTTGCCTCTGAAGCTTTGGTGGATACTTCACTATTACAAGAAGAAGCTGAAAAAACATTGGCCGCACAAGTTGCTGCGTTAACTGCTGAGCTTGCACCTGTTTACGCTAAAGGCGATTATCAAACAGCGCTCACACGGTTAGCGAACCTGCGTGAAGCGGTGGACAACTTCTTTGACAACGTAATGGTGATGGCGGACGACGAAGCCATTAAGGCGAATCGTCTAGCATTATTGAGTCAGTTGAGTAAGCTGTTCTTAAACACTGCTGATATTTCAGTGTTACAAAATTAAGTGTGAATACAAAAGCCAGCGGTTGCTGGCTTTTTGTTAGTTCATCATTAGCAAGTAAAAAGGTTGTTCGCTATGATAAAAAAACAAGGGGCACTGGCATTTGCACTGTTGGCACTTACCGCTTGTAGCAGTAACTTACAGTTACCTGCTGAATCGACCTCATCAACGGTAGTTGGCAAGTTAGATAAAACACTATATTTACGTGGCGATTTTACCTTGTGGGATGCTGAACCTCAGTATCGTATGGAAGAGACGCAACCCGGGATTTATATCACCAAAGCCAAATTTATGAGCCCGGGAAAAGTATACGAGTTTAAAATTGCCGACGAACAATGGAGTGAAGGCTATAACTGTGGTTATCAAACTGAAGGGCAGCTGACACTGGGTCAGCCCTTAATTGCTGATTGCAATACGGTATATAATTACTTTAGTTTTAAGCCGAGTAAAAAGGGCTGGTATGAGATCCGTTTGGACTATCGAAACCCTAGAGTACCAAAAGTCGTCATTGTAAAATCTTAAAAAAGCGGCAACCGCCGCTTTTTTACCATTACTGACCTTTTTTAATTACATATTTATATGGCAACTCAGCCACCGCTTTAGCAATTAAGGTGTGATCCATAAATTCGCAGAAACTTGGAATATCTCTTGTTGTTGACGGATCGTCTGCAATCACTAACAAAGTTTCACCTAAGTTCATCCTTCTTACCATGCCTCTTATCATCATTACAGGCTCAGGGCAACGCAAACCTACAGCATCTAGGGTATGGTCGGTATTATCAAAACTCATTGTGGGTGGCCTTGTTGGTTACGTTATTATACCAATTCGCTTAATTAAGTGATCTATTTTGAGGCGAGAGAATCTTGTCGATAACCAGGCAA
>NZ_RCSQ01000131.1:0-17724 GCF_004103255.1 Pseudoalteromonas sp. PS5 | reverse complement strand
TTATCGACAAGGTTTTCTCGCCTCAAAATAGACCACTTAATTAAGATAATTGGTATTAAATTGTGATTTTTGTTCAGCTCGACTATTATAGCGCCCCTAACCCCCTCATTATTTTGTGCCCTTTAGCAAGGCACATCCTGTCATCGGAGTAACAATGAGTAGCTACAAAGTTTTAGACGTCAATGACGATCTTCCAATTCGCACTAAAGGTGCGGTTCACAGCGGTAAAGTACGTTCAGTTTATTGGTTAACCGACGCCGACAGTGCGCGTTTAATTGAAGAAAAAGGCTATGATGTTCCGTCCGGTACAGAATTGGCAATCATGGTGATCTCAGATCGTATTTCAGCATTTGATTGTATCTGGCAAGGCGAAAATGGCCTTAATGGTGTCCCAGGTAAAGGGATTGCGCTCAATAGTGTTGCGGCGCATTGGTTCTCCTTATTTAATGAAGCGGGCCTTGCGGGTAACCATATTGTCGATATTCCACATCCTTATGTTTGGATTGTACGTAAAGCCAGTACAGTAAGAGTTGAGGCGATAGCGCGCCGATATATTACTGGCAGCATGTGGCGTGACTATGCCAAAGGAGTTCGGTCGTTTTGTGGCTTGCAGCTACCTGAAGGTTTAGAAGCCAATCAGAAGCTGGATGATGTTTTGATTACACCGTCAACGAAAGGGATCATCAAAGGAGTCGCTGATGTACCGGAAGTGGATGACGTGAATATTTCTCGTCAAAACATTGAAGATAACCTTAGTGCATTTAACTTCAAATCAGCCGCTGATGTGGATAAGTACGAACAGTTGCTCACTGAAGGCTTTACTCTGATCAGCAACGAGCTGAAAAAGCTTGATCAGATCTTTGTCGATACCAAGTTCGAGTTTGGCTATGTTGAAGACAAAGACGGCCAAGCGCGCTTAATTTATATCGACGAAGTTGGTACGCCTGACTCATCTCGCATTTGGGATGGGCCTGCTTACCGTGATGGCAAGATAGTTGAAAACTCAAAAGAAGGGTTCCGCCAACTCCTGATAAACAATGTGCCTGACAGCGATGTATTACTAAATAAAGATCGTATGCCAGAGCGTGAAGCGCTTGCCCGTGATTATTTATTGCCAGAAGCGGTAATGATGTCTGTGAGCGAAACTTACGTGGGTATTGCCAGTAAAATTGTTGGCCGTGAGTTAGTCATTCCAACAGATCCACGTCAAGAAGTCATTGATATTCTTGATAAGCATTACGGTCTTATCAAATAACTTTCACACACCAATTTGTTTGCCTTAATAACAAGTTTATTAAGGCAGATTTTCTTATTTGCTTGCTTTTCGAGGCAAGGTCTCTTTTACTTAACCTAATTATTACGATTAATAGAGCTGCTGATGCGTGCCTTTCTTTTGCCTCAATTTTGGCTGTTGCTGCTATGCGCTTTGACTAGTCGCGTCGTGGCGGCTACGCAGTTGCGGATTGTTGATGAAAACGGTATGTCGCTTCAGCATGCCGTTGTTGAATTGCAATCGTCAGCAGCACAACCAATCGCAAACAACATCGCTATTATGGATCAGCTCGATAAGGCCTTTGTGCCCTTTGTGTTAGCAATTCAGCCAGGGCAAGAGATTAGCTTCCCAAATAGCGATGATATTCGTCATCACGTTTATTCATTTTCACAAACCAAGCCATTTGAACTAAAACTTTACTCTGGTACGCCAAATCAACCACTTATGTTTGAAAAAGCAGGAATAGTAGTGTTAGGTTGTAATATCCATGATTCAATGGTGGGCTATATTTATATCGCTGAACAGCCGGTATTGATAACGGATGCACAAGGCTTGGTTAATTTACCAGACAATATTGATACCGTGATGGTATGGCATCCTTATCAAACTAAAGATATCGATAAAAAACAAACTGTTCAGATCGAAAGCAAAAATAGTCAGATATCGATAACAATTGAAATAACCACTCCAGCGCCACGCAATACGTTTGGGGCGCGCTTCGGGCAGCATGAATGAACAATAGTTTTAAACATAAAATAATCAGTCTATGTATTGCGCTTATTTTGTTAACCGCAGGAATAAGCTTGGCAAGTTTTTGGTGGTCTACAAGTAAATTTAATGAAGCTCAAGTACAACGAAAAATCCAAGTCGCACAAAATGTGTATCAACAGTACTTGAAAGCAAGAGAGCGCCTGCTGGTCACTGCTGCGACGGTACTGACAGCTGACTTTGGTTTTAAGCAGGCTGTCGCAACACGAGATGCACAAACAATAAGTAGCGTATTACTCAATCACTCCCGCAGAATAGACGCTGATCTGATGCTGTTGCTAGATGTTAATGGTGATCTTATCTCTGCAAATGCTCAAGGTATAGAGGTACCAAGCGATATTCGCACTTGGATGCAAGTATTGAAAAATCATCAAGATCACTCCGCTTTCGTAGTGTTGAGTGAGCAGCTTTATCAAGTCATCATTTTACCTGTTCGTGCGCCAAGAACGATCGCATATTCAGTAATAGGGTTTGAAGTTGGTAAATCTGTTGCTGAGGAACTAAAAGAACTCACAGGTATGGAGAGTAGTTTTGTTGGTGCGACTGACAAGCTCAAAGCCAGCTCTGTTGCTGGTTTGTCCCTCGGAAGTGATCTCTTTGCTTTTCTTGAGTCGCAAAAGACAACTCGATGGCTTGGCGAGTATGCGGTTTATAAAAGCGCCGAAGTGAATTTACCATCACTGGAGAGTAATCCCATTAGTTTAGTGTTAAGTGCAGACCTAACGACGCAATATCAAGAGTTCGATAAAATGGTGTTTACTATTATATTGCTCTCCACAGCTACTATTTTACTCGGCTTTATTACCAGCGGCATTGTTGCAAAAAACCTTACTACACCACTTAGTAAGCTAACTGAGCTTGCTAAGCGATTTGCTAAAGGCGACTACTCAGCCAAATTAGAAGAGTCTCGCCCAACACAAGAGATATGCCAGTTGGTTGATGCCTTTAATGAGATGGGTGAAGATATTCAAGAGCGCGAAGAGCAAATTCGATTTCAAGCAAGTCATGATTACCTAACTGGCTTTTATAATCGTAATGCTGCACTGGATAAGTTACATAAAGTACTTGCAGGTGGTACTGAATATTATTTTATTGCCATAGACATAAAAGGGCTACGTCATATTAATGACAAGTTAGGGCCTCGTGTTGGAGACGATTGTATCAAAGCCGTAGCGCAGCGCATTGCAGAGATAAATGCTTCTGACACAGGGTTGAATGTGCGTTTAGGAGGCGATGAGTTTTTAGTTGCCCATCAAGCGCAAGCGTGTGAAGACCCACAGCAAGCTGTATTAGGTATTGTGCAGTGTGCACAGCGGTTAAATCAAGACTTGAGTCAGCCCTATATGGTACAAGGACTGGATATTTCTCTTCGCTTTAGTATTGGCGTAGTGCATTATCCCAAACAAGCACATACCCCAGAAGATGTAGTGCGTCGTGCCTTGATTGCGGTAGATACAGCAGCACATGATGGTCATGAAGTTTACTATTATCAGTCAGGTGAGGATGAAGCTCACCTAGAGCGGTTGCAAATCATTGACGAGTTGAGACAAGCAATCAACAGTGATGATGGTCAATTGTTTATGACATATCAGCCAAAACTCAATATGAAAAGCAATCGCATTGATAAAGTTGAAGCACTGATCCGGTGGCAGCGTAACAATGGTGAATGGGTATCTCCTGAACTGTTTATTGATTTGGCCGAGCAGTCGGGGCTAATTGTAGATTTGACTCAGTGGGTACTCAATACAGTAATAGCGCAGGTCTCTAATTGGAGCAGACAAGGTGAGCATATAAAAGCAGCCATCAATGTATCGGCTCAAGACATTATCGATAAAGATTTTCTACCACATTTACAATCATTGCTACAGCGTCATAAGGTGCAGCCTGAGCTTATCACTATTGAGCTTACGGAGCGTGACATGATAGAAAACGAAGAAAAAGGCATTTCGGTTTTGCAAGCGCTTAAGCGTTTAGGTGTACAGGTTTCACTCGATGATTACGGTGTTGGCCAAACGTCGCTTGGGCGACTTAAAATGTTGCCAATAGATGAATTGAAACTCGATAAGGTATTCATTTTAAAATTGGCACAGTCTGAAAAAGACCAATTTATTGTAAACTCAACCATTACGCTTGGGCATCAACTTGGTTTTAGTGTGGTGGCAGAGGGAGTAGAAGACAAAGCATCACTTGAGCTATTAGCAGATATGCAGTGCGACTACGCACAGGGCTATTATTTAAGTAAACCGCTTAAAGCTGACGACTTTGACTTATGGTTAGGAAGGTATCATGAGGTGGGGTGAGCTTGCCATTATCACCATGTTATTTGGGACATCAGCCTATGGTAAGGAGGATAAGCTGTAGGCCACTCTTGCTGGCTACGCTTTAAAAGATACGGAGTGAGCCTGTGGGTTTTATAGTAGAGCGAGTTTGAGAAGCTACCAGCTCGATTAGTGGAGCTTCGGCCAATATCTTCAACCGAGTGGAGTTAAGTTTTGCCCGAGAAACTTTGATGTTGACGCCCTTAACCTAGATATTCAGCAAAAAAGCTGAATTCTTTAGGGGATTTCTGTACTCTTAGTGGCATTAATCCAAAGTGTAGTCATAGCCTATACTCATTTATCGGTATGATGTTTGATACGCATAATACCAATTCACTTAACTAAGATAATTGGTATAACTTGTAGAAGAGAGTTAGTTTGAAAAAAGTCATTACATTCGGCACCTTTGATATTTTCCACGTTGGCCATGTAAACATTCTAGAACGTGCACGTGCGCTTGGTGATTACCTTATTGTCGGGATTTCATCAGATGAGTTGAATTTCTCTAAAAAAGGTAGAAACCCAGTTTACTCTATTGCTGAACGCTTAAAAATAATCAGCTCTTTACGGTTTGTTGATGAAGTGTTTGTTGAGGAGTCTTTGGAGTTAAAAGCGCAGTATCTACGAGACTTTGATGCTGATGTACTGGTAATGGGCGATGACTGGAAGGGGAAGTTTGATATTTATAAGGATATTTGTGATGTAGTGTATCTAGAGCGCACCCCTTCTATATCAACAACCGAGATTATTGAAGTGGTACGTCAGCCTAGGGACAACTAATCATGAAGCATGCGGTGGATGTAACTTGGCTTTTTGCTAATTTAGCGCGCGTAAAGGTACTTGATGCGGGCATCGTTAAACCCGATCAGCAGGGACCATACCAACCACCCGCAAAGATCCAAGGTGCGCTACGGTTTGATATTAGTGGTGCACTGTGTGCCGAGCAAGCTAAAACGCCGAATATGTGCTGTAGTGCCGCTCAGTTTCAGGCAGAAATGCGCCAGCTTGGCATTAACCATGATGATGTGCTGGTGGTGTACGATGATAAAGGCATGTTTAGTGCGGCAAGAGCATGGTATATGCTCAAAAAAATGGGACATGAGCAAGTTTTTGTACTAGATGGCGGACTTCCTGCTTGGTGTGAAAAGCAGTATCCAACCTGCCAATCCTACCTGATGCCAGCGACAGCTGGAGACTTTGTCGCAAACTTCGATGATAGTGCATTTATTGATAAAGATGCTGTGATTGCCAATATACCATCACAACAAAGTCTATTGATTGACGCCAGAGGCGCGAAGCGATTTTCTGGAGAAGAGCCGGAGCCCCGTGCAGATATGCGCAGCGGTCATGTGCCTAAAAGTAAAAACCTGCCTTACACGCGTTTATTAAACGCCGATGGCTGCTTTAAACCACTCACTGAGCTTGAAGTGTTATATAGCGACTTATCAAAAAATAAGACTAAGCCTCTGATATTCTCTTGTGGTTCAGGTGTTACAGCTTGTATTTTAGCGCTGGTGGCTGACGAGCTAGGTTACCAACAGTTGACGGTATATGACGGCTCGTGGAGTGAATGGGGCGCTGATCCCGATGTCCCAGTTGAAACAGTAACCTAAACTGGATATCACGTCTGATGAGAGTGATGTTACACTTTTGAGCTGGAAAAATGTCACCTCATGTAGGGTCGTTGGTTGAAAAAGGGCACCACTACATGGCCCCTTTTTCGTTTTCAATTACTTGTGATAAGCAAGGCAAGCTTCAACTTCGTTCTTCGATCCTAAAATAACACCAACGCGCTGGTGTATTTCTTCAGGTTGAATATCCAAAATACGCTCACGGCCAGTATGTGCAATACCACCAGCTTGCTCGATAAGCATCGCCATAGGGTTTGCTTCGTAAAGCAAGCGAAGTTTAAACGGTTTGTTAGGATCTTTACGATCTTCTGGGTAGGTGAATAGGCCACCACGACATAATACACGGTGAACATCTCCTACCATTGCTGCTATCCAGCGCATATTGAAGTTTTTACCGCGAGGTCCGGTTTCTCCTGCAAGCAAATCCTCGATGTAGTTTTGCATAGGAGGTGTCCAATGGCGTTGATTGGAAGCGTTAATGGCAAACTCTTTTGTGTCCTCTGGTATCTCAGCGAAATCTTGCGTTAACAAGAAGCTTCCGTGGGTCTTATCTAGCGTGAATAGGCGTGTACCTTTACCTGTGGAAAGCGCTAGCATAGTCGATGGGCCGTACAATACGTAACCCGCTGCGACTTGTTTATGGCCAGGCTGCATGAAAATTGCAGGATCGCTTGGATCAGAACCCTCTGGCGCTTCCATAATTGAGAAAATTGTACCAACTAGTGAATTAATGTCAGTATTTGAAGAGCCATCGAGCGGGTCAAAGGCAACAATATACTTAGCGTTAGGATCACCTGCCACCGTGAAGTCTTCCTCTTCAGAAGCAATGGCTTTTACATATCCAGACTCAAGCAAAATATCTTTTAAGAGTTGATTTGACAATACATCGAGTTTCTTTTGAGTTTCACCTTGGATATTTTCATCAAGGGTAGAGCCAAGTACGCCTGAGAGTGCACCTTGACCAACTCGGAACGATATTTCTTTACATGCCGCGAGAATGGTACGGATAAGAGATACCAACTCACGAGAACAACCATCTTCTACTAACACCGGAGGGAGTCTACGCATTTTTTAAGTCCTGATTACTTTGTGTTTATAGCAATAAATAATGTGAGAGGTGCTATAAACTGCGCTGTAATTCGTCTTGAAAGGCTGTAAATTGTATACGATTTCAGATACAACTGGGGTTAAGCCTCAAAACCATAAATAACAAAGAGCAGCCATGAGCAAAATAAAGTACTTCACTCACACTGTGTCGGCTTTGTTGTTGTGTATGATAACTCATGCACACGCAGCAATTAAGCCTATAGATGAATTTACTGCCAGTTTTAATCATCACCCCGGTTTTTACGCCTTTTACAGTGACGCTTCAAGCGGCAAGTTATATTTAGACATCGACAAGTTTAATGCACCCTTCTTACTACAGCATAGCTTACCCTACGGCATTGGTTCTAATGATATTGGTTTAGATAGAGGCCAGTTAGGTGGCACCCACCTTGTTCAGTTTGAACGCTTTGGTGATAAAGTCATGCTTCGTGCGATAAATACGTATTATCGTGCTAGTGCCAATAATGAAGCGGAAAAACAAAGTGTGAAAGAGGCCTTTGCCTCAAGCATACTGCATGGGTTTAAAGTCGTCGCTGAGGATAACGACAGTGTACTGATAGACTATACCCCTTATTTACTTAGTGATGTGCATGGGGTTTCTCGTACGCTTGCTAGGCGAAACCAAGGCACGTTTTCCCTAGACAGCAGCCGCAGCGCAGTATTTATGCCACGCTCAAAGGCATTTATAAAAAATACGGAACTGGAGGCTGTGCTGACTTTTACAGGTAATAAGCCTGGAGAGTATGTTCGTCAAGTCAGTGCAGATCCTCACGCGCTCACCGTACATCAACACCACTCTTTGATTGAGCTTCCCGAGGACAATTATCAGCCGCGGGCATTTCATCCGCAATCGGGTTACTGGAGTATTGAGCATAAAGATTACTCTGCACCACTTGGAGAGTCGATGCTAGTGCGCTACATTCCGCGCCATCGTTTAGAGAAAAAAGATCCAACTGCGCCAGTATCAGAAGCGGTAAAACCAATCGTATATTACCTAGACCCAGGCGTACCTGAGCCGGTGAGAACCGCATTACTTGATGGTGCAAAGTGGTGGGATCAAGCATTTGAAGCTGCGGGCTATAAAAATGCTTTTCAGGTCAAAATCTTACCTGAGCATGCTGATCCCATGGATATTCGCTACAACGTGATCCAGTGGGTGCATCGTGCGACGCGAGGTTGGTCATACGGCGCATCGGTGATCGACCCACGTACCGGTGAAATTTTAAAAGGGCATGTTACGCTAGGCTCGTTGCGTGTGCGCCAAGATATCCTTATTGCAGAGGCTCTTTCTGCGCCGTTTGTTGAAGGAAATGAGACCACCGAGCGGTTACATGCGATGGCACTGGAGCGTATCCGTCAACTCAGTGCCCACGAAATAGGCCACACTTTGGGGATTGCGCACAATTTCTCTGCATCGGTACAAGACCGAGCATCTGTGATGGATTACCCTCATCCACTGGTAAGTTTTGAAAATGGCAAGTTAGATGTGACCCAAGGTTATGCTAAAGGAATGGGCGCATGGGATACGCAGGTTATTAAATATGGTTACAGTGACTTTCGCGGTGCCGATGAGGCCACTGAGCTTGCTGCCATCCTAGCTGAAAATAAAGCGCTGGAGCTGGAGTTTATTTCGGACTCAGATGCCAGGGCTAAAGGCGGTGCACACCCCACAGCTCACCTTTGGGATAATGGCGCAGATCCTGCTGCTGAGCTACGGCGAGTACTAGAGGTACGTCAACAAGCCTTGGATACTTTTGGAATTAACAGCATTAAAAAAGGAGTTGCGCTGTCACAGTTAGAAGAAAGACTCGTGCCGCTTTATTTATTCCATCGCTATCAAGTTGAAGCTGCGGTTAAACTTATCGCGGGGGTAGACTATGACTATGAAGTACGTGGTGAAGAGGTAATAAAAGGAGCGCAAGTCGTTGACAAGGCACGGCAACAAAGTGCAACAAACGCACTATTGGACACGCTTTCACCTGATACCTTGGCTATCGCGGAGTCGATTTTAGCTTTGATCCCACCCAAAGCTTATGGAGAGTATAAAACTCGCGAGAGTATCAAAGGTCGCACAGGGCTAACCCTAGATGCCATGGCGCTTCCAGAGGTTGCTGCACAGCATAGTCTAGATTTATTGTTACATCCTCAACGTTTAAACCGCCTCGCACAACAACATGCGCGCGACCCTGAATCTTTTGGCACACAGGCGCTACTAGATTCAATGTATACACGCGTATTTGAGCAATCAGAGAGTGCTGGTATGAGACAAAAACTAAAGCAAAGGGTGCAATATCTAAGCGCGGTGAAACTGGTGACACTGAGTCAAAGTGATAAGGTCGCTCCTGAAGTGCAAGCGCAACTAAAGTTTTATTTAGCAAAAATAGTGAGCGCGTTTAGCCACTCATCGGTGTTTAACGACGTATCATTTGATAAGGCGTTCAGGCATATGCTAGCTGAGCAAATAAACCAGTATCTACGTTCAGGTGAATGGAGCGGGCACTTTAAAACACTCGATATGCCACCAGGCTCACCAATCTAATATACAACCTTCACCATAGGTGGTTTTCACTTTGCTTGAACTTGGATTAATAACATGCTCTTTAGTCGTTGTTTGTTTGAGTTCAAGCCTTACTGCTTGAATATAGAACTGTGCACTTTTTTAGTGTTATTGAAAGCTAAATTATCAACAAAAAAGAAATTATTTATTGACAATAGTACCTTTTTTGGTAATTTCAAATGACTGCTATTTAGGCTTGTATGGGTACAAACTCAATTTAGCAGACATAATTAGGCCAGTTTTATTATTTCGTTAAGTGATAACATTGGCTGTATTCTGAGATATTGGATTATTTCAACAGGAAAATTGAAAATGAAACTAAACCTAAATAAAAAAAGCATCAAAAATCTATCTCGTGATAACAAAGCGCTACCTGTAAACGCAACTCCAGCTATTGCCGGTGGTGTAGCAACAAACCTATGTAACAGCGATGGTTTACGTTGCGACAGACCGACTACATACACTATGTCTATTGTGATTTGTAAAACTGAAATGTAAGCCTATTCAGTAATCAGGTAAACCTGAACTCAGGTTGCTACTGATATAGAAAAACCTCGTCAAAATATGGCGAGGTTTTTTAGTATCTACTGTTAGCGATAGCAGAGCGCGGCTATCGGCAATACTTTCTCGCCTCAAAATAGACTACTCAATAAAGATAAAGGATATAAACCCAATATTTATCCAAATCTTAAGATGGTTATATACCCTCTCTTTATGACTTCTATAAAAAGCAACTCTCTTTAATCAAACGTGTCAGTATCGCTTGGCTGGGCTGAATTTTTTCCATTGCTAGAAATTCATTTGGTTGGTGTGCTTGGTTAATAGAGCCTGGCCCCATCACAATGGTTTCGCAGCCAAGTTGCTGCAAAAATGGTGCTTCAGTACAGTAGTTAACCGCAATCGCTTGCTGCCCTGATATGCGCTCAGCCATCTTGACCAGCGCAGAGTCTGTCGAGCCAGTAAACGCAGGAATAGGGTCGTGCATATCCATAACCGAAACACAGTGTGGATAGCGAGCGTTAATGGGCGCAACTGCATCTATCAACATGCCTTGTAGCTCTTTAATACTCAACCCAGGTAAAGGGCGTATATCAATATGTAATTCGCAGCAGCCACAAATACGGTTTGCATTATCGCCACCATGGATGTGCCCAAGGTTTAGAGTTGGATAGGGAATTGCGAAATGTTTTATTGAATATTTATTCTTTAATTCTTCTCTTAACTTTAATAAATTTGCAATCACTTGGTGCATGATCTCAATGGCATTTAGGCCTCGTTCAGGGTCTGAACTATGCCCTGAACGACCAACAATACGAATGGCGCTGGTCATATGCCCCTTATGAGTAAAGACGGGCACCATATCGGTAGGTTCACCAATCACACAGCGTGCAGGTCTTAGGTTGGGGTGCTTAGCGATAGCCTGTGCACCAGCCATGGTTGTTTCTTCATCAGCGGTAGCTAAAATCATGATTGGTGCACATTGCTCACACTCATCTAATTCACCAATAGCGTTTAATACAAAGGCAAAAAAACCTTTCATATCAATACTGCCAAGGCCATAAAGTTTATTGTCTTCCATGCTCAATTTAAATGGATCAAATTGCCATCGACTTTCATCAAATGGCACGGTATCGGTATGTCCCGCTAACATTAAGCCGCCATCACCACTACCTCGTCTTGCAATCAGGTTGTACTTACCTTTTGCCTGTTCAAGTTCCGTCACTTCAACTGTAAACCCTAACGTTTCGCACCACTGTGCGAGTAGCTGGATCACATTCCGATTGCTCATGTTTAGACTTTCTTCTAATGCACTGATAGATGGCGCTGCGATCAGCTGTTGGTACATGTCCATAAAAGCGGGAAGTTTCATAAAAATTCCTAAAATACTTATTCAAAGTTCTTGCATAAAAATATAAAGGTGTTTAAAGTGAATATCAATTCACTTTTTTAGCATAAATATATTAAGAGGCAGCAATGCGACGATTTGACTTCAACACTTAGAAAAAACAATTCCAATTAAACTTTTTAATCTTGAGAGTACTATGTTGAATGTATCTATAATCGGAGCGAGCGGCTACAGTGGTGCTGAGCTTGCTAAGCTGGTTGCCAGACACCCTGAATTTTCCCTTACGCACTGCTTTGTGTCTGAACAAAGCACAGATAAACACAAACTCATCAGCGAGTTATATCCAGAACATACAGGCTTGTTAGATATTGAACTTGAACCACTAAATCAGCAAGCATTTTCGCTCATTGAACAATCTACAGATTACGTTTGTTTGTGCACTGACCATAAGGTAAGCGTGGAGCTTGCTCCGGTGTTTTTACAAATGGGAAAGCGAGTATTTGATCTTTCTGGTGGTTACCGCTTATCTGACAATGAGGATTATGAAACCTACTACGGCTTTTCTCATCCATACCAAGACTGGCTAACACAAGCGCAATATGGTTTAGCTGAGTGGTATGGCGATGCGATTAAAGCGGCGAAGTTGGTGGCCGTTGCTGGTTGTTACCCAACCGCTGCGCTCAATGCACTCAAACCATTACAACAGGCTGACTTGATATCAGCGCAGCCTGTGATCATCAACGCTGTTTCTGGTGTAACAGGTGCTGGTAGAAAGGCGAATGTTACAAGCCATTTTTGTGAGGTATCACTCGCACCATACGGTTTGTTTACGCACAGACATACCCCCGAAATTGAGAAATATCTAAGTCATCCAGTGTTGTTTACGCCGCATTTAGGAAATTTTAAGCGTGGTATCTTAGAAACAATCTACGTCACTCTGAAGGAAAATGTCACTGCAAATCAAGTCGATGCTGCTTACCAGGTGCTGGCTGATGAACCACTTATTAGACTAAAGGCAAGTCAACTTCCATCAATTAAAGCTGTTGAAAATCAGCCTTTTGTTGATATTGGTTGGCAACAAAAAGGCAATCAGCTGATCGTGGTGGTGGCAATTGACAACTTGCTTAAAGGCGCGGCAGGGCAAGCGTTACAGTGCATGAATTTGGCGGCGGGGTTGGATCATTATCAAGGTTTAGGAATGTCAGCATGAGCAAACAAACTTGGGTGATTAAACTTGGTGGTGCGGTGCTGAATCAATCAGGTGCAGCGCAAGCACTATTTTTAGCCATTAAACAAATTCAACAAAGTGCACCACATAAACAGTTTGTAATTGTTCATGGTGGTGGGGCATTAGTTGACAAATGGTTAGCAGATGCCGGGTTTGCTACGGCAAAACATCAAGGTCTGCGCATAAGCCCACAAGAGCAAATGCCTTATATTGTTGGTGCGCTTGCTGGCTGTGCAAACAAGCAACTGATGGCAGATGCCATAACGGCGCAGCTTAATCCTGTCGGGTTGTGCTTGTACGATGCTGGGTTTACGACCACTCAAAAACTAAAAGCATTAGGTCGTGTCGGTACATGTGAAGCGACCGCTGGAGGGATGCTTGAAGCTATATTGGAGTTCGACAAGTTACCAGTGGTGAGCTCAGTGGGTATTGGTGTTGATGGTCATTTGTACAATGTCAATGCTGATGAAGCAGCCGCTGCAATTGCCAATAAACTGGGGGCTGAACTTATTTTGATGACGGATGTTTCTGCGGTACTGGATGAAAACAAACAGCCACTAAATCAGCTCAACGCAGAACAAATTACTACGTTAATCGCACAAAAGGTCATTGTGGGCGGGATGGAGGTCAAAGTTAAGACCAGTCTTCACGCTGCCCAACACTTACGACGAGGGGTGTACATCTCTAGCTGGAAAAAGCCAGAAAACTTAATTGCACTGCTCAATGGTGAGCATGTGGGTACACAAATACTTCCGTAGGATCAAAACCATGACAAAACACTTTTTAACCGGTTTGGAATTAGATCAAGCCAAAGTAATCGCGTTGCTGAAACTTGCAAAAAATATAAAGGATCATCCACAAGAATATAACCAAGTCCTTGCTGGGAAATCTATCGTTACCTTATTTGAAAAACCGAGTTTAAGAACTCGACTTTCGTTTGATATTGGTATTCACAAATTAGGTGGCCATGCCGTTTATCTTGACCAGCAAAATGGCGCCATGGGAGCGCGTGAGTCTGTAAAAGATTTTGCCTTAAACATCGCAACATGGGCTGATGGATTAGTTGCTCGAGTCAATCATCACAGTACGCTTGAAACATTGGCGGAGTTTTCATCTGTTCCTGTAGTCAATAGCTTGTGCGATCTTTACCACCCATGCCAAGCTTTAGCTGACTTTCTTACCTTATTTGAAACCTATCAGGATGTCAGCCAAATCAAAATTGCCTATCTTGGTGAGGGGAATAACGTTACTCACTCGTTGATGCTGCTTGCAGCGACATTAGGTAGTGACTTTGTTGCTGTATGTCCAAAAGGCCATTCTCCTGATGCCCAAATTGTTAAACAAGCAGAGCAGATTGCTGCGGTAAATGGGGCATCTGTATTAGTCAGTGACCGAGTGGAAGCGGCTGCTGGGGCAAATGTACTCTATGCTGACACTTGGGTATCAATGGGAAATCAGACACCACTTGAACAAGTGAAAGACACATTTATGCCCTACCAAATCAACCAAAAATTGCTAGAGGCTTGCGGTGCACAAACTGTGCTGCATTGTCAGCCTGCCCACCGTGAGTTTGAAATTACGTCTGAAGTAATGGATGGGCCGAAGTCAAAAATTATTCAACAAGCAGAAAACCGTATGCATGCGCAAAATGCACTGTTGGTATCGCTGTTTAACAAAGATTACGTTTGAGGTGAGAAACATGAGCAAGATTAATAAGGTTGTACTGGCTTATTCGGGTGGTTTAGATACATCAGCGATTGTCCCTTGGTTAAAAGAAAACTATGGGTGTGAAGTAGTTGCATTTGTTGCGGATGTCGGTCAAGGCGAAGAAGAGCTTGCCGGAGTGGAGCAAAAGGCAATCGCGTCAGGTGCTTCTGCTTGTTATGTCGTTGACCTAAAAGAAGAAATGGTTAGCGACTATATTTATCCAACGCTGAAAACAGGCGCAACCTACGAAGGCACTTATTTGCTTGGTACCTCAATGGCTCGTCCTATTATCGCGAAAGCACAAGTGGAGATCGCACGCAAAGTTGGCGCTGATGCTTTATCTCATGGCTGCACCGGTAAGGGAAATGATCAAGTGCGATTTGAGTCTTGTTTTTCTGCCCTTGCCCCTGATCTTCAAGTGATTGCGCCGTGGCGTGAATGGTCATTATCAAGTCGAGAATCGTTACTCGATTACTTGGCCGAGCGAAATATTCCTTGTGCTGCCTCTGCCACTAAAATTTATAGCCGTGATGCCAATGCGTGGCACATTTCCCATGAAGGGGGGGAATTAGAAGATCCGTGGAATGAACCAAGTTCACAAGTGTGGACTATGACAAACTCCCCTGAAGCGGCACCAGATAAGCCTGAATATGTGTCATTATTAGTCGAAAAAGGGGAGATCACAGCGGTTAACGGTGAGCGTTACTCTCCATATCAATGCTTAGTGAAACTCAATGAGATTGCGGCGCCGCATGGTGTCGGTCGGGTCGATATTGTTGAAAACCGGTTAGTTGGTATGAAATCTCGTGGTTGCTATGAAACACCGGGAGGCACAGTGATGATGGCTGCTTTACAAGCCATAGATGAGCTAGTTCTAGATAAATCATGCCGTAAATGGAAAGCCAGCTTGAGTGAGGAGTTTGCACATCTCGTTTATGACGGTCGTTGGTTTACGCCTCTCAAAGACTCTATTTTGGCAGCGGCTGAATCATTCGCACAACAAGCAACAGGGGAAGTGGTACTTAAGCTTTATAAAGGCCATGTGCAGGCCGTTCAAAAGCAGTCAATAAATAGCTTGTACAGCGAGGACTTCGCGACCTTTGGTGAGGATGACGTGTATGACCAATCACATGCTGAAGGCTTTATTCGTCTTTTCTCTCTGTCTAGCCGTATTTCGGCATTAAACAAACTAAAACAGCAATAAATTAGGAGCATAAAATGGCATTATGGGGCGGCCGTTTTTCATCAGGTCCTGATGAAGCATTTAAGCAATTTAATGATTCTTTGCCATTTGACTATCAGTTGGCAGAACAAGATATTGTTGGTTCTATCGCTTGGGCTGGAGCACTGAAACAGGTTGACATATTAAGTGAAGGTGAGCACCAGCAGATTGTTTCAGCACTTAAGCTACTATTGGATGAGGTGCTTGCTGATCCTCATAGCGTTGCAAGGGCTGGATATGAAGATATTCATTCGTATGTTGAAGCTAAACTAATCGACAAAGTTGGCGATTTAGGTAAAAAGCTGCACACAGGGCGAAGCCGTAATGATCAGGTAGCGACTGATTTTAGATTGTGGAGTCGAAAAACGGCGCAGCAGCTACTAAATGCGTTGAGCAGGCTTAAACAGGCACTAGTCACGCTGGCTGAGCAAGAGTTAGGTACCATTTTGCCAGGTTATACTCATTTGCAGCGTGCACAGCCAGTTTTATTTAGTCATTGGTGTATGGCGTATGTAGAAATGATTGAGCGAGATGAGTCACGGCTGCATGATGCTTTAGATCGCTTGAACGTGTGCCCTTTAGGCTCAGGCGCACTAGCTGGCACTGCGTATCCCATTGACCGTCAAGCACTGGCGGTCAACCTTGGGTTTAGAGAAGCTGCTCGCAATAGTTTAGATGCGGTATCTGACCGGGACTTTGTCGTTGAGTTGCTAAGCTGTGCTTCTATCTCAATGATACATTTATCCCGTTTTTCTGAAGATTTGATTTTTTACAATTCTGGTGAGTCAGGGTTTATAGAGCTGGCGGACAGTGTAACTTCAGGCTCATCTCTTATGCCTCAAAAAAAGAACCCTGACGCATTGGAGTTAATCCGTGGCAAAACAGGGCGAGTTTTTGGTGCATTCAGTGCCATGATGATGACATTAAAAGCACTACCACTTGCATACAATAAAGATATGCAGGAAGACAAAGAAGGTTTATTTGATGCCATGCCGACTTGGCTTGCCTGTATTCATATGGCTGAAGCGTGTGTAAAAGGCATTAAAGTCAATGGTGACAAAACGCTTGCAGCAGCCAAAGGAGGACATGCTAACGCAACTGAGCTGGCTGACTATCTTGTTGCTAAAGGGATCCCCTTTAGAGAAGGTCATCATATTGTTGGGGAGTTAGTGCAGTTAGCAATTAGCAAAGGACAAAATCTTGAGAACTTGAGTATCGAAGAGTTTCAGCAGGTATGTTCAGTGATCGAAAAAGATGTATATCCTGTACTTGAAATTGACGCATGTATTGCCGCCCGCCAAGCATTAGGCGGCACTTCTTTGCCGCAAGTGACAAAAGCGATTAAAGCGGCAAAAAAAAAGCGAAAAATTCAAGTTCGTGATGCCAATTTAGATGATGTCGAAGCGATAGCGGAGCTTATACAGTACTGGGCAAAGGTGGGGGAAAACCTACCTCGAGCCAAGAGTGACATGACCCATAGTATTAATGAGTTTGCAGTGACTGAAGTTGACGGCAAAGTGACAGGATGTGCATCGTTATATATCTATGACACTGGGCTTGCTGAGATCCGCTCTTTGGGGGTGAATCCCAATTGCAATGTGAAGGGGCAAGGTCAAAGGTTGGTTGAGCACTTATTAGAGAAAGCCAAAAAGTTGGCGCTTAATCGGATAATCGTACTCACTAGAGTGCCAGGTTTTTTCACAAAGCAAGGTTTTAATAACTGTACTAAAGACAGTTTGCCTGAAAAAGTCATGAAGGATTGCGAGCTGTGCTTGCGAAAAGATAATTGTGATGAAATTGCTATGGATTTCATTATAAAACAATCATCTAGCTTAAGTATTCCATGTAAATTTGTGGCTTAATAGTCATCAGGTATTGGGTAAGGGCGCGCATTATTTGGCGCGTTTTTTATAAGTTGACTTGTTTTATGTTAATTTTGTGTAAATGTTGGCATGTTGTGTGCTTGATATTTCCTGATAATTTTGTAGACGACTCTGTTTAGGAGTTGAATTGATATTTTGTATTTTTGAGGGAAATCATGAAAAAAGCCATCTTAGCTAGAAAAAA
>NZ_RCSQ01000130.1:0-11599 GCF_004103255.1 Pseudoalteromonas sp. PS5 | reverse complement strand
AGTAAATCTGACGCTAACAGCATTAAAAATTTCTTATTTAGAACAAATAAATAGTAAAAATTTTGCTTTGCCGACACGGATGTAGGTACCTTGGCGATAGCTGGACGCGGTAGCGGGGTTATCGCCAAGATTTTCTCGCCTCAGAATAGACCACTAAATTAGAAAAATCGGTATAATTTTTATTAAACACTTTACTGGTTATAAGCTGCGAGCAAGAACTATTAAAAATAGGTTACAGCGTCAAGTTTTCTTCATACTTTAAAATGTGTGAGTATTTCTTTTTGAAAAGAACACATCGTACTAAAGTGTGTAGAGTTACAAGTTAATAAACCGAGTTGAATTTTGAAATTTTATCAAAGCATTCATTTTCACCTGACATATTTTAAATTTTATTAGAACTGGTTCATAAAAATATTGTTATCGTGACAAAGATTGGATGTGATTTTGAGGGTTTTGGAAACGTTCTAAGATAAAAATAAAGCGTTTAATAAGGATGTTTGATTATAGTTTATTTTAAAAAGATTCTTTCCAGTTAATATAATATGGAGTGAATTGATTTTTACACTTCAAAATATAGCCAGAGTGAGCACCTAACATTAAATAGTTAAATGCTCACATTCTACACTTAATCCAATAGACTATTCAGTATTTGTATTGGGTGTCTGGGCTTGTTACCTGAAAAACGCTTCACCTGACAGCGGCAGGAAAAGCCGGTGGCGAGAAGCGCTTCATCTTTAGTTTCCTCAATATGCGATCGCCATGAAGCATCATAAAGAGCCCTCGTATTTTCTTGGTTCTGTAACTCATGACCGTAGGTACCAGCCATGCCACAACATCCAGTACTTGGTGTATCTAAGTTAGAATTGAATTTTGTGAAAATACTTTTCCATACTCTTTTCGATTCGGGCATCGAGGTGGTTTCGGTACAGTGACTTAACAGCTTGAACTTTGATGGACTTAGCGTGTCTATACTTGGAATATCAATAGTTGCAAGCCACTCATGGGCCAACAGTACATTAAATTCTCCTCTACTTTCTTGAAGTATATCTTTATATTCATCTCGATAACACATAACTAACGAGGCGTCTAATCCCACTAAAGGTCTGCCGTTTTCACTTATCTTATTTAAAAATTCAGAAGCATTTGTTGCTGTTGACTTAAACTGTTTTAAAAGACCCTTTACGTGTTGAGGCTTCCCATTGGGTTTGAAGGGTAAAAGAAGTGGATAATATCCTAACTTTCTTATGAGTTGAATAAAGTCCGATACTAATTCAGCTTCATAAAAACTGGTGAAAGGATCTTGGACTATAAATATTGCACGTAGCTTTTCCTCAGCACTAAGCCTGTTAAATACTTCGTCAGAATAGTGGTATTCCTTAGGTACTAATTTATGTAGTTGAACTTTACTTAGTAATGGTGAATCCACATAGCCAATAAGCTTTTCAAGTAGATAACTCGATATACGGTTATTTTGAACTAAATTACTCAAATTTGGGAATATTGATATTACTGGTAACAAGCGCTCAATGTTGGCAACTAAATAATCTTTTATTGGGCGATTGTAACGACTGTAATAAAAATTCAAAAATTTAGCGCGAAAAGTAGGTACATCAACCTTTATTGGACAAGCGGTCGTACAGGCTTTACAAGCCAAGCACTCATCCATGGATGCTTTTACTTCATGGGAGAAATCATACTCGTCTTTATTTCGACTATTTAAAAATCGCTCCCACCATGTGACTGTATTCTCACCATTAATGAGTCGCTTTTCTACTGATACTAAATCGACACCCTTGTTACTTTGTAATCGTAACCATTCTTTAAAAAGACCAGCTCTTCCTTTTGGTGAATGACGTCTATCTTTAGTCACCTTATATGATGGACACATGGGGGAGTTTTCATCATAGTTGAAGCAAAGCCCGTTACCATTACAATTGAGTGGGGGCTCATAACTTGTTTGTAATTGTACAGGTATCTCTCGATCAAGCCATGTTCTTTTCTGCCCGTCAACCGATACCAATTGGTCATTCGAATCAATAGGTGTACATATTTTTCCTGGGTTCAGGCGATTGTTTTTATCGAATAAAGATTTTATTTTTCTAAGCTCGCTAAAAAGCTGCTCACCAAAAAACTCTGGACCATACTCACTACGATAACCTTTACCATGTTCACCCCACATTAAACCGCGATATTTTGCAGTAAGTGCAACAACTTTGTCAGAAATTGACCTAAGTAGCTGTTCTTGCTCTGGGTCAAACATATCAAGTGCTGGACGAACGTGAAGAACCCCCGCGTCTACATGACCAAACATGCCGTAATCTAATTTATAGCTATCTAGCAAATCTCGGAATTCCATTATGAAATCAGCAAGATTTTCAGGCGGAACCGCGGTATCCTCAGCAAACGCGATTGGTTTACGCTTTCCTTTAACATTACCTAATAAACCAACAGACTTTTTACGCATTGCGTAGATCTTTAGAATATCTTCTTTGCTATCTATTAACTGATATCCAATGACTCCAGCTTCTTTGTTTGCAATTAATGTATCTAACCTATTGCAAAGATTCTCTACCTTCGAATTGATCTCTTGTGTTGACTCACCATTGAACTCAACCATGTTCAAACCTTGCATATCATAGCCAGGTACATCTGTAATTAAGTCCGATACTGAATGCCAAATAATATCTTCTCTTGCTAACCCTAGTACTTTACTATCCACAGTTTCAACTGAAGTGGCATTTGCTGACACTAAAAATGGGCTATTTCTAAGTGCGGATTCAAAAGAATCATATTTTATATTTATTAATGTTTTGTATGGCTGGATCTTGGTTAGATTTAGTTTAGCTTCTGTTACTATCGCCAAGGATCCTTCTGAACCTGCAACGATTCTTGATAAATCAAACGTAGATAAAGATTCGTCAAAGACATTTTCAAGATCATAACCTGTCAAGAATCGATTTAACCTTGGAAACTTTTCAAGTATGAGAGTGCGATTGGAGCGGCATGCTTCAATTACATGAGCATAAATATCAGATGTTCTTGAATTTTGCTGAGCTAAAAGTTCCGCTTTTTCAATTGGAAGCTTTGAAGTGTTGAGCTCAGTACCGTCAATGAGATAAGTCTTTAAGCCTAAAATATGATCGCTGGTTTTACCGTAAACGAGAGAGCCTTGACCTGACGCATCGGTATTGATCATACCACCAATAGTTGCCCTATTACTTGTTGATAGGTCGGGTGAAAAGAAGAAGCCATAAGGTTTCAGAAAATCATTGAGTTGATCTTTGATAACCCCTGCCTGGACTCTGACCCACCCTTCTTTTTCGTTAATTTCTAATATTTCTCTCATATACCTTGAGAGGTCAATTACTATACCTGGAGTTAATGATTGACCATTAGTACCTGTGCCACCTCCGCGGGGACCAAAAGTAAGAGAAAGAAAAGGATCCTGTTGCGCAAGTTCTAAAGCAACTTGTACATCTCTATTTGACTTTGGAAAAATGACGGCCTGAGGTACTTGCTGATAAATACTATTATCAGTTGACGTTACTAAGCGTGTGGCATAGCTATTATCTATGTCCCCAGAAAACCCTGATTCACTGAGTTTTTTGTGGTACTGGCTTATGAGCTCACTTGCAGAATCCTGCTGACTAATATTTTCGATCATGACGGTATATTTTACTTGCTTTGCATTAATTGTATCACGAAGGTTCCATGAACAACTTGAGAATTTTTGGGTTTGTTAAAAATGAAAATAGTTTATTTTAGATACTATTGTACAGTTTTGTTGATAGGGAGAAAGTAACATGAAAGTTATTAATAAATTAGTTTGTTCACTTTTATGATTTTTACTCGTATCTACATCGATAAGACTTGATTGGAAAAGTGGCTAGTATAGTAATTCGCTGAGAATAACAGATAGCGAAGTGGTCATTAAAATGCTGCAAAAAGTTGCTTAAGCATAAAGCCCCAGTTCAATAAACTGGGGCTAATGGTATGTTATTTAGTGAACTTTTCAGCTAAATATAACCAAGTTTCAAGCACTGTATCTGGGTTTAGTGAGACAGAATCAATTCCTTCTTCTACCAGCCAAGCAGCAAAATCTTCATGATCCGATGGGCCCTGACCACAAATACCTACATACTTGCCTTTTGCCTTAGCGGTTTGAATAGCCATTGAAAGCAGTTTCTTGATCGCTGGATTTCGCTCATCAAAAAGGTGTGCGATAAGACCAGAGTCACGGTCAAGACCGAGAGTTAACTGAGTTAAATCATTTGAACCTATAGAGAAACCATCAAAGTATTCTAAAAACTCTTCTGCTAGCAGGCAGTTTGATGGAAGTTCACACATCATGATGACTTTTAGCCCGTTCTCGCCACGTTTTAAGCCATGAGCTTCAAGAATTTCAATCACTTGGGCTGCCTCTTCTAGAGTACGAACGAACGGGATCATGATTTCGACGTTGGTTAGATCCATGTCGTTACGAACACGTTTAATCGCTTCACACTCAAGAGCGAAACATTCCCTAAAGTCTTCAGAAATATATCGAGATGCACCGCGGAAACCGATCATTGGGTTTTCTTCTTCCGGCTCATACTGTTGACCGCCAACTAGGTTTGCATATTCGTTTGACTTGAAGTCAGACATACGAACAATAACTCGTTCAGGTGCAAATGAAGCGCCAAGTGTCGCTATACCCTCGACTAACTTGCTGATATAAAACTCTACTGGTGACTCATAACCTGCGATAAGCTCTTTAATTTCAGCCTGTAGCTCTGCATCTTGCTTGTCAAAATGAAGTAGTGCTTTAGGATGAATACCGATCATACGGTTGATAATAAACTCAAGACGAGCAAGGCCGATACCTGCGTGCGGTAACTTAGCAAAATCGAATGCGCGATCTGGATTACCCACATTCATCATAATCTTCATTGGGATGTCAGGCATTGAATCGATGCGAGAAGAAATAACATCAAACTCAAGCTCGCCTTTGTAGATATAACCTGTGTCACCTTCGGCACATGAGACAGTTACGGTGTCGCCATTAGTAATCAAATCAGTTGCATTACCACATCCGACTACAGCTGGGATCCCAAGCTCTCGAGCGATAATTGCTGCATGGCAAGTTCGACCACCACGATTTGTTACGATAGCAGAGGCGCGCTTCATGATAGGTTCCCAGTCAGGATCCGTCATGTCAGTTACAAGTACGTCACCTTGCTTTACTGAATCCATTTCGTCAATAGAAGTCAAAACTTTAACGACACCCGAGCCAATCTTATGACCGATTGCTCGACCTTCAACAATAACTTCTGATTTTGATTTTAACTGGAAGCGTTCCATTACGTTCGCATCTTCGTTTGAACGAACGGTTTCTGGACGGGCCTGTACGATGTATAGCTTACCGTCGTTACCATCTTTTGCCCACTCGATATCCATTGGACGACCATAGTGTTTTTCGATGATAACAGCTTGCTTGGCAAGTTCTTCTACTTCTGCGTCGGTAATCGAGAATTGGTTAGATAGTGCTGAGTCTACATCAACAATCTCAACTTGCTTACCATGAGATTCATCACTTGAATAAATCATTTGGATTGCTTTCGAGCCAATATTTCTCTTAAGAACAGCTGGTTTTGCTTTAGCAAGAGTTTGCTTATGAACATAAAATTCATCAGGGTTTACTGCGCCCTGAACTACCATCTCTCCTAAACCATAACTAGAAGTAACGAAAACTACGTCTTCAAAGCCTGATTCAGTATCGATTGAGAACATTACACCAGAAGAGGCTTTGTCAGAACGTACCATGCGTTGAATGCCGGCTGAAAGCGCGACGCCTCTGTGGTCATAGCCTTGGTGTACACGATAAGAAATGGCACGGTCATTAAATAGCGAAGCAAATACGTGTTTTATAGCGATCATCACGGCGTCAATGCCGCGAACGTTTAGGAAAGTTTCTTGTTGGCCAGCGAAAGAAGCGTCTGGCATATCTTCTGCTGTTGCTGAAGAACGAACAGCAAAGGAGACATCTTGGCTTGCATCACCGTGTAATTGGCTGTAAGCCTCACGGATTGCTTTATCTAATTCTGGTTGGAATGGTGTATCGATAACCCATTGTCTTATTTGGGCGCCGACTTTGGCTAATTCGTTGACATCATCAACATCGAGAGTATCTAAGATTGAGTGGATTTTTTCATTGAGCCCTGATTGCTCAAGAAATTCATTGAACGCATCAGCAGTTGTTGCGAATCCACCAGGTACTTGTACACCAGCGTTAGCAAGGTTAGATATCATTTCACCTAGAGAAGCGTTTTTACCACCAACTCGAGGTACATCCTGCATACCTAACTCTTGATACCAGAGAACGTAGTCTTGCACGGAACTGTCTCCAAAACAAATTGTATTAAATGTGAGAGATTAATTGACCTTTCCACTAGGTCACAGGCATTCTACAACGGTATGGCTGCCTTCGTAAACCGCGTTGGCTTATTTTAAACAATTTCTAAATGAATAATATCAAAATGAGAACTGCATTTTATATTTCCGATGGCACAGCGATAACTTCTGAAGTGTTCGGTCATGCTACGCTTTCTATGTTTCCTGTTGAGTTTAATCACCAGACAATTCCTTTCGTCGAAACAATAGAAAAAGCTAATGAAATTAGAAGCTTGATCGACTCTGTAGCTGAAGCTTCAGGAGAAAAACCATTAGTGTTCTTTACTTTTGTTAACCCTGAGCTATCTGAAGTTATTCTTTCATCTAAGGGTGTTTGTTATGACTTTTTATCGTATTCGGGTGAACTTGTAGGTGAAGAACTAAAAGTTTGCCCTGTGCCGAGAATACACCGTACGCATAGTATTCACGAGTCTACTTATGACTTTAGAATTGATGCTGTTAACTACGCTTTAGCAAATGATGACGGTGCAAATATTAAAAATTACGATGAAGCTGACATTATTTTAGTCGGTGTTAGTCGTAGTGGTAAAACGCCAACCAGCTTATATTTAGCACTACAGTATGGAATTAAAGCTGCGAATTATCCGATGACAGAAGAAGATTTGGAGAGCGGTAAGCTACCAAAATGTTTAGATAATTATAAAAAGAAACTTTTTGGCTTAACTATTGAGCCTGAGAGATTAGCTGCTATCAGACAGGAGAGGATGGCAAACTCAAAGTATGCGTCTATAAGGCAATGTCGTATTGAGGTAAAGGAAGTTGAGATGTTATTTAAGCGCAATAAAACTCCCTATTTGAATAGCACGCGATATTCCGTTGAAGAAATATCAGCCAAGATAATTTCTGAAACAGGCTTGAAACGCAGAAAATACTAAAAGAAGGCCGCGTGTGCGGCCTTTTGAAACACAAATTCTTATCTTGCTTTTCTTGCGTCTTTAAGTAAGTCTGCGACTAAAAATCCAAGTTCTAAGACTTGATCTGCATTTAAGCGTGGGTCACATTGAGTTCTGTATCGCTGTGACAAGTCTTCATCCGAAAGACCGTACGCACCACCAACACACTCAGTCACGTGCTGTCCTGTCATTTCTAAGTGCACACCACCAGGGTAACTGCCTTCAGATTTGTGAACCGCAAAAAACTGACTGATTTCTCGAAGGATATTATTAAAACTACGTGTTTTATATCCTGTCGTCGATTTTTCAGTGTTTCCATGCATGGGATCGGATGTCCAAATAACTTTGCGACCTTCTTGTTGAATTCGACGTACCAGTTTAGGTAATTTTTCCGGAAGTACATCTGCTCCCATACGAGTGATCAGCGTTAAACGACCCGGTATGTTGTCTGGGTTGAGGGCGTCTACAAGCTGAATTAATTCATCTTCTTGCATTCCTGGGCCAACCTTAACACCTATTGGATTTTTGATGCCCCGGAAAAACTCGATATGAGCATGATCCAATTGTCGCGTTCGCTCTCCAATCCAAACGAAATGAGCTGAACAGTCATACCAGTCGCCTGAAAGATGGTCACGTCTAGTTAACGCTTCTTCATAACCTAGTAATAGCGCTTCATGTGAAGTATAAAGCGGCGTTTCTTTAAGGCTCGGCGCTACAGTGGAATCGATACCACAGACTTCCATAAATTCGAGCGCCTCTTGAATACGCTCTGCTAGTTGTTGAAATTTATCTTTTAGAGGATTCGCAGCGACAAAACTCATGTTCCAGCGGTTTACTTGATGCAGGTCGGCAAGACCACCCTGTGCAAAGGCTCTTAGCAAATTGAGTGTCGCCGCTGATTGATGATATGCTTTCATCAACCTATCTGGATCAGGGATACGAGCATCTTCTGTAAACTCGAAGCTATTTACGATATCACCACGGTAAGAAGGTAAAGAAACACCATCTATAGTCTCAAAATCAGCCGAACGTGGCTTTGCGTATTGGCCAGCCATTCTTGCTATTTTGACAACAGGACACTTACCACCATAGGTTAAAACCACAGCCATCTGAAGTAGGGTTTTGAATGTATCGCGAATATTTGCAGCACTAAAGTCAGAAAAAGATTCAGCACAATCTCCACCCTGTAATATGAAAGCTTTTCCTTCACATACATCCGCTAGGCTTTTGTATAGACTACGTGTTTCTTCAGCGAAGACTAACGGCGGTGCTGAATTCAGTTCATTCTCTACCGCACTCAATTTGGTTGAATCCGGGTATTCTGGTTGCTGTAAGATGGGCTTATCTCTCCAGCTATTTGGGCTCCAATTGGCCATTTTAAAATTCCTCATTCCAATATGTGTAAACACACTAGAACAGTACCCTAACGGCTAATTTTCATCAAGGGAAATATAGATTTTAATAAAATAAAGAACACATCATACTATAAGCGAATTTACGTTAATCTATACCACTTATAAATTTGAAAAAATTCTCCAAGCACAAAGGATAAACCTCTTTAATATTGTATTTATTTACGGACACCGTCTCTTTGAACAGAGCCTATCAATTGTTCATTTGTTTAAATTTTAGACTGATACGTCTTCTCCAATGAAGTGTTGTTATGTTAAATTAGGCTTTTAATCTAAGATTGACGATAAAGTATTTAACTTAATTCTGTTGGCACTAGATCAAACTATGAAATATGCTTTTAGTTCGTGTTAGGTATTTTTGATTGATAAATTAGATACGATAACTTATAAAAGTTTTCTCCACCTACTTTTACAATATTATTGAAAGATTGAGTTTGTATGATTTCTAGCTATAAAAAGGAAGTTTTACTAAGCATAATCTAAATTATCAAATCTTAGCTTGAGCCTAGTTATGAAAAAGTCTCTAAGCAAGTCTCAAAACAAGCAAACAAAGTTACCACTTGATTGATACCTTTCAAAGCGCACCTTTACCTACGCAGCTTAAAAATTCAAATGTTCAGATGAAAGCAACATTTTAAAATGTGCCACAGCAGTATTAACTCTATTTTTTATCTCATAACGTTCTTTCGGGATTATTTTGAATGATAGGTTTTTTAATCTAATCTCTACAGCAGCATGGTTTTACCAATAAACACTAGACATACCAGTACCGATAAGTAAAACAGTTAAATGTCAGATCCACTAACTAAAGCAATCATCTATTCAGACAGATTTACAATCATCAACTTGAGTCAATTGTCAACCCAGTTGAAATGTAAGACAGATTACGTTTAATTTTTGAGGCTTCTATACCTATCGCATAGAATTGATAAGCTTTCTTAGGTCACTTATAAGTAAAAGACATGATATTGGAGCTGGTAAAACTTTTTTGAGAAAAAAGAATCATAGCAATAATGCCATCAAGGATTACTTCTCGATCTTCCAGTAAGTCAAAAGTTAAAACCAATCTCACATTCGCCATTGAAAAATCGAATCTTGTTATCATACAACATATTCTGCATCTTCTAGCACTTTGGGCCTAAAAACGTAGGAAAAATTATTAATAACCCGATTTATTCATAACCTGCTTGCGTTCAGGTTTAGCATATTTTATTGATGACAATGTATAATTCTACCTTCTCAGAGTTATCAAATAAACAATAGCGATCGCTACCCTACTTCTTTTCTGTGAAAAATTCATTTAGTCGCTAAAAGACAATTCCCTTACTGTCCTTATTATCATAAAGAATATCAATCTAGGTCTTTCGGTAACATACATTTAGCGTTGTTACATTAGAATTGACTTTACTTCGTAAAAAGAGATATTATCGCGAGGAATGAAAGGAACACATCATACTTCATTTAAAATCAATATTCTCCAGAGCTGCAAAACAACAACCAAAGATAAACGCAAGAACACATCATATGGAAAAATCATCTTTCATACATCACTAGTACAGTCCAAAATTACCCTTATAATCAAACAGCTATACTACATAGTTGATGATCTGATATAATAACGCTAACTTTAAAAAAGAACACATCATACATGAATAAATTTAATATCCGTTCTACATTCGATGTATTAATACATCATATTGATCAGTTATGTCATGAATTACAGCATAGCGAAATTATCAAAGCTAATTTTTATGAATTACCAGCAGTAAAAAAACAAGATGAGGAAATCGCACCTAAGCAGATTCCTATTTTAAAGTTAGACGGTGAAGATGCGAAAAAGAAATGTATAAATTCGTTCCGTGATATTTTTTTAAGTGGTCGTGAGAGTGGCAAGTTACTACAACGCTTTCCCGGTCTTTTACTTGTCAACGATCCGAGAGACACAATAAAATCAAGAGTCGCAGAAGTTAATTTAGCAAAAGAAAATTTTAAAAATACGATTTTGGAAATTTCTAACAACGATGCGCGGTTCGAGGCTGTGCATAATGCCGTACCTGATTTAATAACTCTTGCAGCCTATCGAAAGATTCATTGTGAATCAGAGCCGCCTTTTTCTGTTCGCTTTACCTGGATGAAAAAGCATGCGACTAGAGTGCTAACAAAAGATGCCGCTTTGCAAATGCTTAATCGCTCCTCTATTTATTCTAATCCGAGAATGATAGATCAAGAAAAGTGGAAACAATTAGTTGAACAAGAAAAATACCGTGTATCGAGCCTTTCTGAAAGTGCAAAGCTAAGAATAAGAAGACCTACTCGAGTAACACCTGAAGTAAATGTCCGTTATACCGCATCGAACCGTTATCATGTCAGTGCTGCACTGCCTTTTATTTTATTAAACCCACACCCTGATACTAAAATTGGAGAACTCTCCAATTTTATTGAAAAAGATGACCACCCTAGAAAGCGAGAGTATAATTTTCTTGTTGATAGAATCTACCTAGAACGCTGTGATTAATCAGTATTTATGTGTGATTATGCGCGGAATAAGTTTCATGACCAAAATTTTTAGTTAATTTAACATAATATAGGGCGGCGATAACTCCATTTAGTATGATGTGTTCTTTAAACGCCTAGATTTGTATCATCAAAGTATAAGTTGAATCTACTAAAATAATAATCGCGTTAGACATCAAGTTGATGAAAGTTTAGATCAATTTTCTTAATTAAGTGGTCTATTTTTAGGCGAAATAATCTTGTCGATAACTCCGCTAACGCCTCCTGCTATCACTAAGGTACCTATATCCATATAGGCAAGGCAAAAATTTCTTATTTAGTTGTTCTAAA